>CAZSTM010000500.1:0-3274 GCA_964609635.1 uncultured Gemmatimonadales bacterium | reverse complement strand
ACCATGATATCGTTGACACAGTGATTGACCAGGCATTCACCCACCGTATCGTGCCGGTCGGCCATCCGGGCCACGATCAGCTTGGTACCCACCCCATCGGTGCTGCAAACCAGCACCGGGTTTTCACCCTTTTCGCGGGCCAGCGAGTACATACCGCCGAAATGGCCTACCTGGCTCAAAACATCCGCGTTAAAAGTTTCCGCTACACGGGCCTTGAAACTATCGACCGCCTCCTTTGCCGCCTCGATATCGACTCCGGCCTGCTTATAACTGCTTTTTTTCTCTGGTTTTTTCATTCGGTAACCCGGAAAGGGATTTATCCACAGATTAAGAAGATAAATAAGATCAAATCGTTTATAAAACACACCCCGTCCGCTACCGCGGACACCCCTCTCAAGAGGGGATTCCCCTCCTGCTTCCCCGGTGTGGATTTTTGGAGCGGGGCTCCGGGGGAAATTCCCCAACCTGACAGTGTTAAGATGAATATTATAAAAATTCCGACTGCCGAATTCTCGAGTATTTACCGGAATTCGACCAGGCGGTGGAATTGTTCCACACGCGTATCGAGTTCTTCCAAAGTGAGGTTCCGCAAGCGATTGGCGCTGAAATCCTCGCAGCAGAACGAGGCCACGGCCGAGCCATAGGCCACCGCGGTTCGTAAAACCTGGTTGGAGACCGAACCCGAGCGCTGAATGTGGCCGACAAATCCGCCGGCGAAGCTGTCTCCTGCGCCGGTGGGGTCGCAGACTGTTTTCAGCGGCAGCCCGGGCAAGGCGAAAAGGGTGCCGTTTTCATCCAGCAAAGCTCCGTGCTCGCCTTTTTTCACCACCACGATGCTCGGGCCCAGCATCCGGATCTCCTCCATTGCGCTCGGCAGGTTCAACTGGCCGGTAAGTTCGCGTACCTCATCATCGTTGAGGATGACGGCATTCGAGCGGACGATGACCTCTTCCAGCCGCGCCCTGTCGTTATTGATCCAGTAATTCATGGTGTCGAGCACCACGAATTCGGGTTTCTCGATTGAATCGAGTACCTTGAGCTGCACCGCCGGGTCCACATTTGCCAGGAAAACAGTACGGCAGCCGCGGTAGCTTTCGGGGAGCACAGGATTGAACTGGTCGAGCACGCCCAGGTCGGTGAAAAGGGTGTCCCGCCGGTTGATGTCCCTGCGGTAGACGCCGCCCCAGGAGAATGTTTTACCGGGCAGCGTTGCCACCCCGGAGAGATCGACCTCGGGATGTGCCATTTCTTTCCAGCGTGCGGCGCCGAAATCCTCGCCAACCACCGAGACCAGGTTAACCGGGGCCAGCAGCGAGGCGGCGGCCGCGAAATACATCGCACTGCCGCCGAGAACGCGTTCGGCTTTGCCGAAGGGTGAGCTCACAGTATCGATACCGATGGTGCCCACTGCCACAATGGGCGAGATGCCGGCTCTTGCCATAAATCTGCTCCAGGTTACATTTTTTCAGGGGCGGTGATTCCCAAAAGCCCCAGCCCGTCGGCCATGACTACCCGCGTACAGTCGGCCAGGTAGAGACGGTCCAGCGAAAGGATCTTGTCCTCGGTTACGATGCGGTGGTGATGGTACCAGGCATGGAAACGGCGGGCCAGTTCCTCCAGGTAATAGGGGATACGGTGCGGTTCGAGCTTCAGCGCCGCCTCTTCCACCACCTGCGGATACTCGATCAGGTAGTCGATCAGATCTGTTTCTCTCGGCTCGCTCAGCCGGGTGGGCCGGTGGTCACGCCACCGGCTGCGGTCTCCATCCCAGACCCCGGTCTGGACGGCTGTGGGAGTGAGACTGCATATGCGGGCATGCACGTACTGGCAGTAATAGACCGGATTCTCATCGGATTGCTCTTTGGCCAGGTCCAGGTCGAAAACCAGGTGGCTGTCCGCCCGGCGCATGACAAAAAAGTAACGGGCCACATCGACCCCCACCTCGTCGCAGAGCTCGGCCAGGGTGATAAACTGTCCGGCCCGGGTGGACATACGAGTCTGTTTTCCGCCCTCCTTGAAACTGACCATCTGGTGGATCACATAACGCAGCCAGTCCTCGGGGTATCCCAGAGCCAGCATGGCCGCCTGCATTCTCGGCACATAGCCGTGATGGTCGGAACCGTGGATGTTGATTACCTCATCGAAGTTGCGCTGGTGTTTGTCGATATGGTAGGCCAAATCCGGCAGAAAGTAAGTCGGCTCACCGGTTTTCTTGACAATCACCCGGTCTTCGGTATCACCGAAGCGGCTGGTGGCAAGCCACACTGCGCCGTCCCGGCGATAGCTCAGGCCCTCCTTTTCGAGACGACTCAGCAGCCGCTCGACCTTGCCCTCGCCATAAAGAGCGCTCTCCAGAGACCACACATCGAAGTTTATCCGGAAGCTCTTGAGGTCTTTATCGATCAGGCACCGGATTCGTTCGGCGGCGTATTCGCGAAAAAGCTTCAAGGTCTGTTCATCCGGTGTCTTCTCACCCGGCTCCGGGCGGTAGCGCTTTCCGTAATCTTTGGCGAACTCCCCGGCGATTTCCACCAGGTAATCACCCTGGTAGCCGTTGTCGGGAAACGGAAAATCCGGGTCAAAGAGCCGGGCGTATCTGGCGCGTAGTGACAGGCCCAGGATGTTCATCTGGTTGCCGGCATCGTTGTAGTAGTACTCGCGGCAGATTTCGGCTCCCACGGCCTCCAGCAGGTTGCTGACACAATCGCCCAGCACGGCCTGGCGGCCGTGGCCGATGGTCAGCGGACCGGTGGGGTTCGAGCTGACAAACTCGACCATCACCCGGCGCCCGGCCAGGCGGTCGCTCAAGCCGTAGCGGGTACCCTCGGCCTGGATGCCGGCGAGCTGATCGATGTTCCACCGGGATGAAACACGGAAGTTGATAAAACCGTTGGGTGCGGCGGTTACCTGACTGATATAGGGGTTATCCAGCTCGAGGGCTTCGACCAGCCGGCCGGCGATTTCCGCCGGTTTGCGCCGCAGGGTGCGGGCCAGCAGGAAAGCCACGTTGGCTGCCAGATCACCGTGAGCCGGGTCATTGGGCTTTTCAATCGTGTATTCCGGCGGATCGGTGATATTTAATTGCTCCAGGGCTCGATCCAGGGCTTGGCGGATGACTTTTTCCATGATTCAGCTTGGGTAATCTACTCCGAAAACAGCCTTGTTTTGTAGGGGCGGGTTGTCGGAAAGCGCGAATGTGTCGTGCCGTGCACGAATCTACGCCATGCTGTGCATGGCTCCGCTTCGCTGCGCTTCGGTTGAAATCCGCCCTGAA
>CAZSTM010000499.1:0-3277 GCA_964609635.1 uncultured Gemmatimonadales bacterium | reverse complement strand
GATCGCTTCAACAGCATGCCGGTAAGGCATACTCTGGATTCGACCAAAGTGCTCCAAGAAAAAGCCCTGTGGTGCACAAAATCCGGACAGGTGCGCCTCGAGTTCCCGGACGGCAGCTCGCTGATGGAGCTAATCAGAGAGTATTACCTGGAGCGAAAAGAGCAGGTCTCGCTGTCCCTGGATAAACTCTATCGCGGCTGTTTCTACCCGGGAATCGGCAACTGGCCGGTAGCCGCCTATGAGGGAATCCCGCCGCAGGCCGGTATCGCCTGGGAGGCGGTGGGAAGCACCCAGGCCGACGGCGCGGTGATCGAGCGCTACCTGCTGCACCACAGCCACCGCCTGGCTGTCCCGGTGCTGCACATCTACAGGAAAAATGCCAAGTCTGGGAAGGCGCTGTTGTGGTTCAATTCCAGGGGTAAAGCCTCAGCCGAGGATTGGCCGGAGATCAATAAATATCTGAAAGAGGGCTGCCAGGTGGTCTCTTTCGATTTCCGGGCCCTGGGAGAAAACCGCCTGCAGTACAAGGTTTACTCCATCGATGATCCCCGGCTTGCCGCAATGGATTTAGAAAAGCAGTATGCCAGCCCTCTTTCCGGGGTGCTGGCCAATTATGTCTATAACTCCCTGCTTGCGGGAAGGCCCTACTTTCTGCAGATGATCGAGGATGCCGAGATAGTATCCCGTTTTGCCGGTGAAAAGCTCGGTGCAAGTCAAGTTCAGGTCACCGCCGCCGGGGAGGCTTATACCCTGGCCCGGGCGATTGCGGAGGTTCTTCCAGGTGTCGATCTATTGAGCCGTCAGGACGGGGAGATAATAGAATGGTCGCGCCTGGTGGACCAGATGAGTGAGATCTGGCCGATCCAATACCTGCTCCCTTACGGTGCATATATACACCAGTGAAGTTTTAACTTTGAAATGAAAGCGAATGTACGAGCCTGCAAACAATAGGCTATAGGCTGTAGGCTGTAGGGGTGCAAAATCCAAACTACAGAGTATAGCTTACAATCTTTAGCCTAGGCGGATCGAAAACTTTGGGCAACAGCCCTATAGCCTACAACCTAAAAAGGAATAGGTTGTGTAAAAAGGCTCAATCATGTAAATCAAACTTGAAATTGCCCTGGAGGTGACTTGATTAAACCTATAAACCTTGCGGAGGCGAGATGACAAGAAGGCGCGAGTTTTTCAAGGCCGGCGGCGCTGCGGCGGTACTCGAGGGGCTGGGCGCCAAACAGTCCCGGGCGGATGTGCCCACCCACTCCTGGTACGGCTATGATTTCGGCCCGGCACCCAAAGCCGCAGATCGCCTGAACCAGGGGCCGTTCGGAATCGAGCAGGATGAGGGCTGGCGCAACATCGGCAGCACTTCTCCCTCCAAAGCGCCGGTCAAAAATTTCGGGTTGGGGCTGGTAGGATACACCTGGGAAGAGAACGGGCCTTCTGTCCCGGCGCGCCAGGGGAAACAGACCATGGAAGAGCACGTGGAAAAGCTGGCAAGTCTTCCTTTCGTGGATGTCCTTTACATCCGCTGCGACTGGCGGGATGTGCAGACTCGCCCCGGCAGGCTGGACCTCAATCCGATCTGGAAGCTCACTTTCGACGCTGCCAAAACCTACGGTCTCAGGGTCGGATTCCGGGTGCAGCTCTCCAGCCCCAACATCCAGCCGGAACACCTTTCGATGCCCGATTTCCTCCGGGAAAAAGTGCCTGTGGTCAATATCGGCCACTCCGACAATAAAAGAAGAGCTTTCGACTTTTACGAGCCCCGCTACGATCACCCCGAGTTCCAGAAAGCTTTCAGGGAGCTCAACGAGCTTCTGGCCGCCGAGCTCGACAACAGCCCCCTGGTGGAATTCATGGACCTAATGATGTACGGCTTCTGGGGTGAAGGCCACACCGGCGACCTGCCGAACCCCTTCCCCGACTACCTGACTGCGGAAAGAACCATGGTGGACATGGCCCGGTTCCAGATCGAGACCTGGAAGAAGGTGCCACTGGCGGCAAACACCCAGCCGGATATCAGCAAGACCGGTAACCGCGAGGTGCTGGACATATCGGTGCGCGCGGGCTGCTGGCTGCGCTCGGACAGTATCGTTTTCATCGAGGAGCCGCTGCAGATCATGCGCCTGTCCAACTGTCCGCCCTGGCTGGCGGTGGTCTGCGAGCAGGGCGGCTACCGCCACTACGATGTCGACAAAATACCCCTGGATGAAGGCGGGGTGAACCTGAAAGAAAAGTCCATGCTGCACGTTCTGGACCTGGGGGCCAACTACTGGAGCCTGTGGACCGAGGGGGAGAACCTGGCCCGCTACCACGAGCGCTACCCGGAAGGGTTCACCGCCCTGCAGCGGAGGATGGGATACCGCATCCGGCCCTCCTGGATCTGGCAGCGCAAGCGCTACGGCACCAGCGAGGTGATCCTGGCCCTTGCCAATGACGGGGTGGCGGGAGTGCCGGGCATCCTCAGGGTGTACGTGGAAAGCCCGGATGGAAAGGTCAAGGTGGGCGGCAGCCTGGATGCGGGACACCCCTACGGCGGTAAGCTGCGGCAGGCCTCTTTCATTCTGCCCCAAGGAATGGAAGGCAAAAAGATGGTCATCCGCGCGGAGCTGGAAACCAACGGGGTGCGCCGCCCGGTGAACTGGGCTTGCGCCCAGCCGCTCAACCCCGACGGCTCTTATACCATTCAGCTGAAAAATTTCGATGATGAGGGCTGGCGCAAAGGGGTCTAGCCTGAAGATACGCTTGGAAAAATAACAGTAGGGGCGGGTTTTAAACCGGAGCCATGCAAGGCATGGCGGAGATTCGTGCGATGCACGACAACCCGCCCTTTTTATTATTCTGTTCCAACTTAGGGGCGACCGGCCGCCCCTACGGGGTTGTGTTAAAATTCCCATTTAGACCACTGTGGGCTTGATACCGAAAAGCCGGCAGTACTGCTTGAGCTCCCTCTTGTAGTCCCCGTAGAAAAACAACTGGTGGAACCCTGGAAAATCCAGCAGCTCATCGACCCCGTCCACCTTGACCATCACCGCCACCACGCAGCCTCCGGAAGGCGGCACCGGGATGTTCTTGACCACCTCGCCGGCGGAGATCAGCATCTCGGGCTTTTCCCCCTCGGGCATCAGCACGTCGGCCACGGTTACCCGCTGCCCGATTTTCCAGGCCGGAACGGGGGTGGCGTCCCGTCTTCCGTGGTGATTGGACAGGATATAAGGCTCTGCAGGCTTGCCGAACCCGTTCAACCGGGTGGGGCAGCAGCAGTGGGAGCCGATCA
>CAZSTM010000498.1:0-3287 GCA_964609635.1 uncultured Gemmatimonadales bacterium | reverse complement strand
ATCGATACCGGCTTGAAACGAAAGACAGCCACAGTGCTGGTAGTAGCATTCATGGCTGCGGCCGGTACGCCAAGCGCACTCTGGAGCAATATTTTCGACAACCAGGACTGGGTCTGGAGCCTGGGACTGGTGGTCTGTGGGCTATTTTTCTGCATTGCCGTGAAAACTTACGGAGCCTCACGTTTCAGAAAAGATATGGTCAACCTTGAAAACAACCGGGACATTCGGCTGGGCAAGAGATTCGATTTTTTGATTCTCAGGCTGATTCCCCTTCAGTTCGTTTTGCTGCTGAGCTGGTGGTTTTACCGCTCGGTGACCTGGAACCCGGATAACTGGTGGAATCCCCTGTCGACTTTCAGCATCGGAAGCAGCCTGCTGCAGTGGGCTCTAGCTATTGCACTGATGCTTTGGCTGGGACCGAAACTGGCGCGCAGATTGAAACCAAAATAATACCATACTTTCCCAGCAAATCCAATTTTTTAGCCTTTTTCCCGACATTTCCTTGGAGTGAGTCTTCTGATCCCTTTCTCGACACTTTCCGACAGTCCTTCTCAGCTGCTGGCCGCGTGGGTTATCCTGGTCAGGATAGAGGGAACTGTCATTGTCGAGAGGTACGGTGGACTGAGGCGGGTAAAGCTAAACGGGTTGTAGGGGGCGCCCCCGGTCCGTTTTCAGTGAGCGGAGCGGGGTAATCATATTGCTGCATATTTCACAGCCAAAAATCGCCCTTGCGAACCGCTCTCAGGCTGCCTTTTCTGAAGTCGTTTTCGGGGCGGAGGTCAATCTTATCACTACAGAGAGAGTTTAAAATTTAATCATTTCAATAAAACCATCTTTTTTGTCTGTGTAAAATCTCCTGCAACCAACCTGTATAAATAAACTCCACTGCTAAGATCACTAGCATCAAACTCAATAGAATACCTGCCAGGCGCTTTCTGCTCATCAACCAATGTTCTTATTAACTGCCCCCTAATATTGAAAACTTTTAATTTGACATTATGACTAAATGGAATCTCATATTGTATTGTAGTAGTAGGATTAAACGGGTTAGGATAGTTTATTAAAAGACCACATACTTTTCTAATATTGGGTCCTTTGATAGGCTGAGCATCCTTATTCTCTGAACTTTCCATGGTGATAGAATCTTCTTGGCTCGAAGGAGGAATGGTATATGGAGTGTAAGATGAAAATGAACGAATAGAAAATCTGGAATCATTTATTAGGGCAGGAATCATGGCTTCTAATGCAACGCCTGATCCGTCAGTGAAAAAAAGATGTGACCCAAAAACCGATTCTCTGATAAATACAATTGTTGCACTATCTGAATAAGAAATATGGTCCCCAAAAGATAATATCCTTGAGTTACTGCCGTACCTGTCTGCTATCACTATCTCCGGGTTGCCTCCTTTTTCGCATACATAAACAAGGTTCTTCCCATCTGGAGAAATAACAGGATTACGGATTATGACTCTGTTTTCGGAGCAGGTAAGCCTATAAAAAAGATAAGGGTTCGCTGGGTCTATCTCAGCTATGTAACTTCTCCTTCCTTCTTCCACAGTAACAAGCAATCTATCTTCTGGAGTCCACCTTACGCCAATATATTCCCTTACTTTATAAGGACTTATCTTTATTTTTACTCCGGTGTCTTCAACATAAATAGAACCACCTGCGACATATGCTAATTTCTCTTGATCATTCGACATAGATGGGGAAATTTCGTCAAACTCAGATGTATTAGTAAGGGAGGTAACTTCTCCATTAGATTCAACTCTAACAATTTCCCAGTTATGTCTTATATCTGTTGTGTCAAATGCAGCACATACAACATTCCCGGATTTGTCCAAGTATATATCTTGAATAGACACAAAACCTTTAGAGATTAATTGACTAGTAATGTCTTTAAGTGTATCACCACTACTCAGCATAAGATGCTCTTTTCCTTTCTTAGGATCATATAAAAGGAAAGCAAGTTCCTTAGCATCAATCTCATTTGGTGTCTGAGGCTGAGCAACTAAGTAAGAGCATACTAAGTCAGAAATATATCTTTTGGGGTTAGATATTAAGCTATTTGGAGTGTAAACTTGTTTATCGGATTGCGTGAATGACGCTAAGAAGCTGATTATGCATAAAGTAGCAAATGCTCTTCCTAAAGAACCAGTTTTTTTGCTACTTAGCTGAGGGTCATCGTTACTTTCATCCATAATATCGGTAAGCCTATTCTCGATTTTTTTTACGGTTCAAAGGCCTCCATTTGATCTGCTCCCCCTATAATTGTACCACTAATTGTGAGAGAATACAAGCACCTGACTCTTTTTCGGGGGGCAGGTCACCCGTTTTCTTGCTCCTACCGCTTGATTTGCCCCCTTTCGGTTAACTGCAAAACCAGACTTTACTCTTCTTCCCATAATGGCGTGAGTAGTAATCCGGGGGCAAGCCGGCCGGTAATAAATTACTGCAGGTCCATGACTACATATCCACCACAAAGATCGGCTTGTTCGTTTTCCACTTGCCGCGGGTAAAATCCGGGCAGGCCACCGGCTTGCCGCCATTGGCCACGGACTCCTCGCTCAGCGGGCTGATCGAGGTCCAGGCGGCACCGTCATAAACATCGAAATCCGGGTAGCGGCCGGTACGCAGGGCCTCTACCAGGCGGTAATCCTCCAGGTAGTCCATTCCGCCATGGCCGGCATCGCGGGCTTTGTCTCCCACAGTCTTCCACAGCGGGTGCCTGAACTCGTCCAGGTACTCGCTGAACGGCTGCCAGGTATGCGGCTCACTGCGGTGCTCGATGTATATCCGGTCAGGATAACCTTCGAAAATTCCCTTGGTGCCCTGGATCAGGTTCTTGCGGTTGTAGGGGCGCGGGAGGTTACAATCGTGCACCACCAGAATCGATATACCGCTCTTGGTGCGTATCAGGCTGCTGTTGACATCTCCGCACTTGTACTGAATCCCGGCCCGGGGATCGCTCTCACCGAATTCATCGGCTGCGTACTGGTTCAGCCCACCGGTGCGGCTGCTCATCGAGATCAGGTAGTCGAACTGGTCTCCATGGTTGATATTGGTGTACTCGCTGACCGGGCCCAGCCCGTGGGTGGGGTAAAGGTTGCCGTTGCGTTTAACAGTATGCGGCATGCGCCATGGCCCTTCCCCGTCATTGCGGAACTTGAGTCCGCGAAGGTCGTGCAGGTAACCGCACTCTGCATTGACCAGCGTGCCCAGCAAACCCTTGCGGCAGATATTGAGCACCGTCATTTCAGGTTCACCGTAGCAGGCGTTCTCCATCA
>CAZSTM010000497.1:0-3290 GCA_964609635.1 uncultured Gemmatimonadales bacterium | reverse complement strand
CCTTTGCGCCTGTCTTTTCCCTCAATAACCCTTGCCAATCTCGATTTTGTTTATTAGCCTGTTCTTGCTGAAATACGGTCTGAATATTCAAAAAAGGAGGTTTTCCTTGTATCCTACCCGTAAGGTTTACCGGCTGTGGCAGTGGTTCTTCAATGCTTTTCCCACTCCGGCAGGCATTCTTAATGCCGGTGTGGTTTTTCTGGTCTTTTTGCTGTTATTTGCGCCCCGGATACCCGCTCTTCCCCCGGAGGGAGAGATAGTTTTCCGGGCCGGTTCTTTTGCCGACATGGAAGAGGCCGCGGCCCGGGGTTGGACACCCTGGAGCCAGAGGGAGGAAATAGCTCCTGAGTTCTTTGTGGCCGAGCAGCCCGGCTTGGGCGAGCCCGGCAGCCTGGGAATCTACGGAGCTTCGAACGGTCTGGCCCGGGGATGCTGGCGCAATCTGGTTTCTGGAATAGTGGCGGGAGCCTACTACCGGTTCGAGGCATTCTATTTCGCTGGCGGAGCCGACTACCCCCGGCAAAGGTTTATCGCCCGTCTCGACTGGCGCGATGCGGACGATAAAAGAGTCGGCCAGCGCAGCTATGTGCCCGAACTCGACAAACAGGGCGAATGGCAGCAAGTAGGGGAGATTTTTCGCGCGCCCGAGGACGCCGAGGCGGTGCGGGTGGAACTCTACCTGAGCCACTGCCCTCAGGGGAGAGTGCTCTGGGATTCGATCACCCTGACCCGGGTGCCCGATCCGCCCAAGCGGGTGGTCAGGGTAGGCACTGTCGACTGCCGTCCCAGCGAAAACGCCAACAGCGCCGAGAGTGTCGAGGAGTTCTGCGAAGTGGTGGAACAAGCCGGTAAAAAAGGCTGCGACATTGTCTGCCTGGGAGAGGGAATAAACCTGATCGGGGTGAGCATCGGCGACACCTATGCCAGATATCCGGATATAGCCGAGCCAATCCCCGGCCCGACAACCGACAGGCTGGGAGAGCTGGCCCGCAAGTACAAGATGTACATAGTCGCCGCCCTTGGAGAACGGGAAAACCACGCGGTTTACAACACTGCAGTGCTCATCGACCGCCGGGGAGAGCTCGTGGGCAAGTACCGCAAGGTTTACCTGCCGGAGGGAGAGCTCGAACAGGGGTGCGCCCCGGGGGATGCTTACCCGGTGTTTGATACCGATTTCGGCAAAATCGGGATGATGATCTGCTATGATTCGTGGTACGTGGACCCGGCCCGCGCGCTGGCTATTCAGGGCGCGGAGATCATCCTCCTGCCGATCTGGGGCGGCAACCCTACCCTGACTAGAGCCCGGGCCATCGAGAACCATGTTTACCTGGTAAGCTGCGGGTATGATATCAAAAGCAACATCTACGATCCCTGGGGAGAGCTGATAGCCGAAGTCACAGAACGTCCCGGGGTGGCAGTGGTGGATATCGACCTGAACTATCCCCCTGCCTGTCCTTACTCCTGGCCGCTGGGCGACATGCGCCTGCATCTGCTGCACGAGCGCCGCAGCGACATACGTGTGCCCGCCCTGGAACGTTAAACCGGACCGCGCCCCGGCCGCCTGATATTTTTACTACTTGAACGCTAATGCCAATTCTGGTATAATGACTGACAAGGAATGAGAAAAAATTTTCAAACTTTCGGCGCGGGCGGTCGATGCGGCCCGGTTAATTCTGCAAGTTTGGGCCTTAATGGACGCTACACGAGGTGTCCCTGCCGGATATTGATATAACGTTCCTATCCTCAAACATTTTTTCCGATTCTATTATCATCAATTTTAACGGGGGGTACAGCCATGAGTGGTTTCTCTCGACGTGAGGTTTTCGGAACTTTCTGCGCCGGTGCCGTGGGACTTTTAGCCTTCGGTAAGTCAAAGGCGGCTGCCGGTCCGGCCCATCAAACGGTCTCGGATATTTCCACTCTGGGCGGCAGGCGGAACAAGACCCGTATCTATCGCCTGTTCCTCGCCAAACCTTTCGGCATCGAGGGCTGGCCTTACCATGAATACAAACATACCGAGCGGGCCGATTTTTTCAAGAAGCGGTTGAACCGGATCGACGATATCGAATGGGTTGGAGACAAACTGATAGAAAAAGATGAGGACATGACTTCCCTGGTGGGCAACCTCGGCGATGTGGACGGTGTGGTGGCCATAGTCCTTACCTCGCCGGCCCGGGGCCTGAGACAGATCCCGGAGTTAAAAAAACCGACTCTGCTTTTCAATGATTTATTCTGCGGCGACTGTTCGTTTCTCGGTGCTAAAGCGAGTTTTCCCGAAGACGCCAGGTGTGTGCACCTGTCCACCGCGGATATTGGATTGCTCGAATCCAAAATCCAGCTTCTGCGCACGGCAGGCCGGCTCCGCCGCTCGAAAATCATCTGCTTCCGTGACAGGTGGCCGATCGATGAGAATCTTATGCAATCGGTCCCGGAAAAGTTAGGTGTCCAGCTGATCCAGATGGGATCCTCCGAACTTGTAGAGGGTTTTGAAAAGGCTGACCGCAAGGAAGCCCGAAAAATCGCCGAGGAATGGGTGGGCACCGCCGAAAAAGTGGTGGAGCCGAAATTCGATGAAATCGTGGACGCAGCCCGGATGTATATGGGAATCCGCCGGCTAATGGAGCAAGAAAAAGCCAATGCGGTTACCATCGATTGCCTGGGCATGGTTTACGGTAAAAAAATACCGGCATACCCTTGCCTGGGATTCGTTCAGTTAAACAATGACGGCTATGTGGGGGCCTGCGAATCCGACATGCCCGCGACCCTGACCATGCTGATTGTGGGTTTCCTTGCCGACCGCCCGGGGTTTATTGCCGACCCGGTGCTGGACACCGAGGCCGGGGTGATTTTCCACGCCCACTGCCTGTCGGCAACCAGGATGTCCGGTTTCGATAAACCGGCCGAGCCCTGCAGTATCCGCAGCCATTCCGAGGACAGGAGCGGAGTGTCCCTCGAGGTGCACTTCACCCCGGGTAATACCATAACAGCCTGTAAATATGTTCCTACCGATAAAATGCTGGTTTCCACCGGTGTCATTACCGGCAACAAATTCACCGAGTTGGCCTGCCGGTCAAAAATGGTCACCAGGGTCGAGGGCGTTCAGCAGATGCTGGACGGCTATGCGGGAGGCCTGCACCGGATAATCTTTTACGGGGATCACACCCGGGAGCTCACGGACCTGGGAAGCCTGCTCGGTTTCTCGGTGGTGGAAGAAACTAAGGCGTAGGAGATTTTTCGACGGCTATTTATTATCCACAGATTACGCAGATTTAATCCCCTCTTGAGAGGGG
>CAZSTM010000496.1:0-3305 GCA_964609635.1 uncultured Gemmatimonadales bacterium | reverse complement strand
AAACCCCTCCGGCATCCGGCTCTTCATCTCCCCAGGGGTACTTGCGCTCCGGCAGGGGGTTCGGGCGCTGCTTCTTGGCCCCGTCCAGGTAAATCCCGCCCCGCACTGCTATTTCCCACTGGGGTTCGGTGGGCAGTTTGAGGCCGCACCACTGCAGGAAGGCTCTTGCATCGTACCAGGAGACATAAGTTATCGGATAGCTCTCCCGTCCGGGCACGACACTGTAGCTGTAGGCGCCGGGCTCACCGGTTTGAATGATCCCGCCGCGCAGTTTGTCCGACATCCGCTTGTGCCAGCCGGTTCCATCGGCCCCGACTTCTTTGAGGTAATCGGCATACATGGCAACCGTGGTCTCGTACTTGGCGATGTAAAACGAATCCACGGAATTAACACGTACATCCATCCAAGCATCGTCATACCCGCCCCCCAGCACGCTTTTCATCTTGAATTCCCCTCCCGGGACCCTGGCCATTTTCAGGGCTCTCACCTTGAACTCGAGCTTGTCGAGGTCTGAAAAACCTGTCTGGTTTACGCCCCAGAGGTAGCTTACTTTTTTGCCCCGCCTGGTCACGATGCCGTGCCCGTTTCCCAGAAGGTCCTCCAGGGGCAGCAGGGACCAGGTGGCGCCGGAGTCGCGGCTGTAACGGATAAAGACATAAGCCGGCTCAGCCGCCGAGATTTCGGCATCCTCTATCCGGTATTCGATGGCAATCCTGGGGCCGCCGAGCTCGGTGGTTTCCTGCTTGGTGGCAGTCTCGCTGATTTCGATCCATCCCGCCCGCAGAAGTCCCGCCGGAAGAACCATAATGCCGCTTAAAAAAAGTGTAAATCCTCTACGCATATACTTCTCCTAAAAAAATCATCTCGCTTTACCGAATACCCCGTAGGGGCGACCGGCCGGTCGCCCCTGTACATTTTTTGGAGTTTTATCTCACGCAAATAATCAGGCGGCAGCTCTATCAAACCTCGTCCCGTAAAACCCAGGGTTCCCGGTAGGTGCGTTTAAGATACTCGTTGGCCTCGTCACAGTTGGTAAAGGTCTCGGTCTTCGAGTCAAATAACAGCTTGCGGTTGCCCACCCTGTAGGATATGTTGGCCAGGTGAGCCAGCAAGGTCGAGATGTGGCCTTCTTCGACGTCCGCCACCGGAGTGCTGCGGTTTCTTACGGCATTGACAAAATTCTCCAGGTGCCGGTGGTCGCCCTGACGACCATATTTCTGGAGAACGGGCTCGGTGTTGTCCTCGTTGAAAACCTGCCACCCTCCTCCCTGCCGTCCGAAAAACATCATGGCCTCGGTACCGTAAATCTCCACGCGCGTGCTGCAGAACCGAAAGTCCGGGAAGCTGTCCGAGTCCCTGATACTGTTCGGAATTTTTTTCTGGTAGGGCATCCAGAGGCCCGCTTCGAAAACCAGGTCGAGGTTGTCGTATTCGTAAGTGGCTATCTGGGTATCCGGTATCTCGCGGCCGTCTTTCAAGTGATAGATTCCACCGGCCTGGTAGACTGACCTGGGACAGCCGAGGCCGACAATCATACGGGCCAGGTCCAGTTGATGGACGGCGTCTCCGGGAATCGCGCCGCCGTAGAAGTCCCACAGTCCGGTCCACCACCTGCCGGGGCTGTAGGTATGAAGCGGTGCCGGGCCGCACCAGAAATCCCAGTCGAAACCCGCCGGCACCGGCTGCTCCGCTCGCTTGGGAGAGGGGCTGTGCCTCATCATGTTACAGACCCGGACCAGGTGGACATCGCCCAGCTTGCCGGCCTGGACCAGCTCCCTGGCCTCTTCGACGTAGGGGGCGCTGCGGGTCTGGGTACCTACCTGCACCACCCGCTTGTACTTGCGGGCGGCCTCGATCATCTTTCTGCCCTCGTTTATATCGTGGGCCAGGGGTTTTTCCACGTAGACATCCTTGCCGGCCTGGCAAGCCATCACCGTGCCCAGGGCGTGCCAGTGGTCCGGGGTGGCGTTGACCAGCACATCCACCGCCGGGTCATCGAGTATCCTGCGGAAGTCCTCCACCATTTTCGGCCTGGGCGCATCGTAGCTGTCGAGCACTTCCAGAGTCCAGGCGTAGCGCCGGGTATCCACATCGCAGATATAGGCGATCTCGATGTCGTCTCTCTGAACGAAATACTCGGCGAGCTTGGTTCCACGGCCGGCGACTCCCATGATGCCGATAACAATCTTGTCGCCGGCGGCGACGCTTTTGCGAGCAGGCAGCCCTGAGACCGCCGCAGCAGCGACCGAACCTTTCAGGAAATTTCTGCGGTTGATTGCTTTCATGGTCGAATCCTCGTATTTTAAACATTAAAAGCCAAACTGCAAAAGATTCTCAGGCGCTTAAGGAATTTCCGGTGCTGCGTTTCCGGACACCCTGTTTCTATTTAATAACAAGGGGGGAAAAGTACAATCCCTTTTTCTGATTGTATCCGGAGCGAGGTGCACGGCAGCAGTATGTCAAATCTGAATCGGAAGAAAATACCAAATGATTGTCTCTTTGATTGCGGCCATGTCCGGCAACCGGGTAATCGCCTGTAAGGGAGAGATACCCTGGGATTTGCCGGAGGACCGAAAGAGGTTCCGTGAAATTACCATGGGTCATCCGGTAATCATGGGAAGAAAAACCTTCGAGTCGATGTCCGGTCCCCTGCCCGGAAGAAAAAACATTGTCCTTACCCGTCAGCCGGGACTGAAATTAACTGGATGCGTGGTGGCCGCCGATCTGGAATCGGCACTGTCCATACATGCCGAAGGCCGGCCGGAAGTGTTTATCTGCGGTGGAGGGCAGGTGTACGAACAGGCCATGCCGCTGGCGCATAAGATATACCTGACCACACTGCTGCGGGAAATGGAAGGCGACCTGTTCTTCCCGCCGATTCCGGAAGAGGAATTCCGGCGAACTCTATACGAAAAAAAAGGTGGCCGGGACCCGTACTCTTTTGAAGTTTACCGAAGATTTCGCTTCGAGTGATTGCGGGCTTCAGGGAAAGATGCTGAAAAATTTTATAATTGAAACCTCCCCGCAGCAAGCTGCCGGGAACCTTCGATTGTTAAGGTTTTTTTGATTATTACTATTCGTTGGCTATTGAATTCACAAGATCGATCAGGTATTTATTCCGGACACGCTGAACGAGCCCGTAGGGACGATTGATCGGTCACCCGAGCAGGGCGAGGCGTGCCTCGCCCTTACGCCTGCTGAATTTGTGGATTGGTTTAAAAGCGTGTCGAAAAAACACGCTTTTAAACGGTACATGGATGTACCGCCAAATTGCGTAGATTGTTAAATCAAGCAATTTGAAAGGT
>CAZSTM010000495.1:0-3306 GCA_964609635.1 uncultured Gemmatimonadales bacterium | reverse complement strand
TGCCGCTGATATGATCTCCCAGGCCGGCCGAGCGCCAGGCGAGCAGCAGCTGAAGGGCGTAAAAGGAGCCGTGACGGTCGTAGTCGTAGCCCTCGGGCCAGCCGCCTCCGTAACCCGCCCGTCCCGCCATGTCCGCTGCCGGTACACCATCGCCGAGGATTTTTAAAAACTCTTGCAGCTCGTTTTTCACGGTCGGATAAAGCTTGTCCGCTTCGGGATCATCGCCCCAGGCGGCGAGCACGGCCAGACCCTGGCCCATGTTGCGACCGCGGCACATGTTGTGGTAAACAGTGGTAAGAGGGTAGCGCTGTGCCGTGGCCCTGGCGGATTCGAGCAGCTTACGGGCGAAAAGCTTGCGCTCGTCAGGGCTCAGGGCTTCATAAGCCCAGTCGAAAGCCAGGCTGCGTTCCACAAGAGGCTCATAGCGGTTTACTTTCTCCGCCAGAGCTTTTCGCACCGGGCCGAGACGGGTGGTGTCCCCGGTAAGCAGAAAAACAAGCGCCCGGTCGGCGGCCGATTCCGACTTGAGCACCCTGTCCCAGACAGGTCGGTAAGCCGGCTGGTGTATTCTTCGACGGAGTTGTTCTGTCCCGGGTGTCCTGCCGCTGCCTGTGGGCGTGAGATAAAGACGGGGGTGTGGGCCCAGCTCCAGGCCTGGCGACGGCCTGGCAGACCAGAGAAGTATCAAAATGATGAAAAGAAGTTTTACGGTTTTCATGCCCAGTACTCCTCAGCTAAATTCATCGCCGGATCGATATTACTCCTTCAGAATAAGCGCCGCGTTGGACCGCTGCAGCCTTACCGTTCGCGCAACGCCCGGTTCGCCTACAGACACCGGATGAGCCCAGATAATCCGATTATCTCCCATGCTTACGGGATCGAGATTGATCACCCAGTAGGAGCCCGAAGGAACGTCCCGAAAGGTTAAGCTCCCGTTCTCATCGGTAGAGCCACGGTCAATTGAGGCGGCCTCGACCTCCCGGCGGAATGCAGCGAGCTCCTCCTGTCGGTCCCGGCCCAGAAAATCGAACCTGACCCGGCTGATAATCACGTTCGGGTCTTTGCCGATCAGCAGGAAGCCCGCTCCTTTTGCCGGGTGGCTGGAGAATCCCGGGGCTTCCACCAGAACTACAACATCCCGGGAGGATGGAAGGTTTTCCGCGCAGCAGAGAAAAACTGCCGGCACCAAAAGCAGCATCATCGATGCGGAACGGGCCCCCTTGGGTAAATACGCGGAGTTTTCAACCCGAAAAATGTTTCTCAGCCGTTTTAGACGCGTATTCATCGGACCGGCCCCCGGGGCATAAATAAATCGCGGTTCCGCTCGATAGATTTATAGAAATGAGCCGAGAGGGCGGAGAGAAACCGGAACGGCAAATCAGTTTATACACCAAAGAAAATAAACTTTCTTGCTCAAACCCTGAAATACAATTAATAATAGAGGCGAATTTCAATATACTTATAACATCTTGAACCGGGGAGCAACCATTTTTTTAGGCGAAAGCCGGCGGGAAGCCCCCTGCGGGACTGATTTATTCCAGATACGGGAGAAAAACCTTTGAAATATTTTGCACATCTTACCTCTGCGGTTCTTTTATGGCTTGCAGTTGCGCTAGCCGTCTCAGCCGCGGAGCTGCCGGCCAGAACGCTGTACCTGTCGCCCACCGGTGATGATTCGTCTCCGGTGGCCCATGGAAGTGAATTCGCTACTCTCGGCCGGGCGACCAGCGTGCTGATTGCCGGTGACACCCTGGTAATACGCAATGGAGTTTACACCGGCGGCATTATCACCGAACCGCTCACCGGCACGGCCCAAGCGCCCATCGTTATCCTGGGCGAAAGCCTGGAAGCGGTGCTCGATTCCAGCGACCGGGCCAGCCGGGATATCCTCAGGCTGGACCACTGCTCCCACGTCATCGTCGACGGCATCACTTTCCGGAACTCCAACCGGGCCGGCCTGGGGATCATCCGCTGCGACCACGTCACCGTGGTAAACTGCGTTTTTGCAAACAATTACAAGTGGGGGCTTTTTACCGGTTTCGCCGACGACGTCCATTTCGAAAACAACGAATCTTTCGGCGCCAAAGACGAACACGGGATCTACCACAGCAATTCGGGCGACCGTTTCGTGATCCGCGGCAACCTGATCCACGGCAACGCCGGCAACGGTATCCACCTCAACGGCGACCCGGAGCTGATCGATCCCGCTGAGGGCGACGACGGCGTGCTGAACTGGGGCATAGTCGAGGGCAACGTTATCTACGGTAACGGCTACCCGAAAGGAGGTGCGGGGATAAACATGACCCACGTCCAGGACGTGCTGGTCCGCAACAACCTCATCTACAGCAACTATGCGGGAGGGTTTACGGTTTACCAGGATACCGGCACCTTCGAGCAGGGCTCCAAGAGAGTGGTCATCATGCACAACACGGTCTTTTTCCGCAGCAACGACCGCCGGGTGGTGAACATCCAGGAAACCAGCGAAAAAGTAGTGCTGGTCAACAACATCCTGGTGGCGGTCAGCTATCAGGAAATCTTCCAGGTCTGGTCCGATTACCCCTCGACCATTATCAGCGACTACAACGTACTCTGGGGCTCCGACACCACTAGGATTGCCAGTGTCAGCGACCGGCTGACATACTCACTGGCCGACTGGCGCAGCAAGCGGGACAGCGATATCAATTCTACTTACGGCGACCCGCTGTTCACCTCGGTGGACGAGGCTGATTACTTGCCGGCCGAAGCCAGTCCGGCCATCGATGCCGCTGCGCCGCTGGATACGGTGAGAGCTCTGGTGGCGAGCCTGGAGGGCATGGACTGGATCCTGGGCCGACTCGACACCCTGGCGAATGAGGATATTCTCGGCAGGCCGAGGCCGATGGGGGCGGGCCCGGATGCCGGGGCCTACGAGATCGGCGTACAGCCGACCGGCGGCCTGTACGATTTCAACGGGGACAACTGGCTCACCCTGGAAGATGCGGTCACTCTCCTGCTGCGGGCTCGCAGCACGCCCGATGACCCGGCGGTGGATATCAACGGGGACGGCCGCTACAGTATGGCGGATGTAATACAGTTACTGCTGATTATGAGAGACATGTCCGCAGCTTTTAGATAAGACGGTCTTTAGCTATGAGCGAAGCCCGTCACCGGGCAACGGGTGATTACCATTAAGAGCCCGGATGCCTGAATAACAATTGAAGACTCCCGGCAGCAAGCTGCCGGGAGTCTTCAATGAGCCCGCAGATCAAGTTCTCAGGCCTGCGCTCCCTACTACCAGCGCAGGAAATCATCCTCCTCGATATCCTC
>CAZSTM010000494.1:0-3310 GCA_964609635.1 uncultured Gemmatimonadales bacterium | reverse complement strand
AGGCGAGCTGGGCACCCTGGGTGGAATCGAGGACGGAGTGGGAAGCGGAATCGTACAGCTTACCGAACCGAACCAGGCCGTGGAATTCGTGGAAAAGACACAGGTGGACGCCCTGGCGGTGGCTATCGGCACCAGCCACGGGGCCTACAAGTTCAAGGCGGCGCCGAAGCTGGCCCTGGATATAGTCAAGGAAATCAACAGTCGTCTGCCGGAGCTGCACATGGTGATGCACGGAAGCTCGAGCGTCCCCCGGGAACTGGTAGAGATTGTCAACAGGTATGGCGGCAAGATGCCCAACGCCATGGGTGTGCCCATGGATCAGATACAGAGCGTGATCCCTTTCGGAGTGCGTAAGGTTAACATCGACTCGGACGGCAGGATAGCCGTGACCGGCGCCATCCGCAAGGTGTTTGTAGAGACTCCGGAAAAGTTCGACCCGCGCGATTACCTGAAACCCGCCAGAGAGGCCCTGGCCGATATGGTAGCCGGCAAGATGCGCGACCTGGGTACCGCGGGCCATGCCGGAGATTATGCACCCAAAACCCTCGAGGACATGAAGAAATTCTACAGGGAAAAGGGCATGATTTAAGCCTGGCTATCCCGGGAAATCGTTGATAAAAAAAGAAGGGGCACGGCATACCGTGCCCCTTCATGTATTTATGGTTATCGCTGGATCGGACTCGCGTGTCCAACCTAAAGTTGGACGCTCACAGGCGCGCCCCGGCTCTAGACGGCATCTCCGAGCTTACGCAGCCTTTCCAGGTCCATACCCGGCTGGTAACAGGATTCGATCACGCTGTCTTCGAATTTACTTTCGGCTACTTTAAGCCAGTCCTGCACCTCCTCGCCGCTATTGATAAGCTTGGTAGCCTCGTCGCCCAACTCGGGGTTTCCGCAGTCCCTCGCGGCAATGAGTGCGCTTGACATGAATTTCTTAAAAAGAGGAAGGTCCCGGTCTTCCACGTTAACGTGGCTCATCATGTAGAAGAGCTCGCCCACCAGATGCTGGCATTTTTTCTTCCGCTCGGCATTGAAATCCACCTTACTTGCGCCGAGTATTTTCTGCACCATGTTCTCCAGCGCCAGATAAACCCTTCCACGGATGATCAGGATTTTATACTCTTTGGTATTAGGATCGCTGTATTTACTGAGCTGCTGGCAGAAACCTATCAGAGTCTTGTCACAGTTGGTCTTGCTGCGGGCCAGATCCGCGCTCTTTTTCTGTTTAAGGTAGTTCTGGTTGTAGTCGCCGATACAGTTGCGCACACCTTCGAGCACCGGCGCTATCTTGCGCAAAGCCTCGATCTCCTTGACAAAAGTGGCTTTGTTTCTGTTGAACTCGCGGAACAAGGAGAGCAGTTCGCCCACACCGGTGCCGATGATGCGCATGATGTTCTCGAGGTTTTCCGGTTCGAAAGAGATGTTGTTATCCTTGTCCGGGATCAGGAAGGAATGGAGTTGACCCAGAACGCCGGAAATATTTTTAGTCATGCGCTCTGAGTAGTCGTCAAAATTGGTCTTGGCAGGCACGGTTTGTTTGTGCTGGGCAAGCTTTTCGCGGAACTCCTCGCTACGGCCTTTAAGATGATCGGCCAGGGAGTCGCCGATCTTGATAACCGAACGCAGCACCCTGGGCGTGTCGTTGAGCGCGAGTTTGGGGATTTCCATGCGACCGAACACGGAAGCGGACATCTGTTCCTCGCCTTCCGGCTTCCAGACCGGGTATTTCTCATCGCCGCCGGGAAGGGTCGGGGTTTTCTTAAGGGTGCCCATGATGTTATTCAACGGCACGGCCAGCTTCCGATCCAGGAGCTCCCTGGCCAGGACATTCAGGTAGATCCGCAGGTCGTTCGGGTGCTGGGTGTTCTGGATGATAAGCTGGCTGCGTTTCAAGCGGTTTATCTCGCCGAGGATGGCGGTGATATTCAGGGTCATGGCATCGCGCAGTCCCATAGGTATCTGGGGGCTTTCCATTTTGATATGGCGCGAGTTGCGAATCAGTGTATTCAGGGCGGCTTCTATGTGGTCCACGATTTTTTTGCTGGCGTTTATCTGTTCAGGCTTGACCAGGCCGGTACGTCCGGCAAGTTGTTTCTGGCTGATAAGCTCGATCAGGCCCTGCAGGGTTACCATGTAACTACTGTTCAAGGTAACCAGAATGGAGTGGATTTCATACAGGGGAACTTCAACGTTTTCCTGCTCTACATTGATTTGTTCCTCGATGACCTCGGTCTGCTGGACCGAATGACGGGTTTCCTGGAGGAGTTTCTCGGCTTTGACCAGCAGGTTTTTGACTTCCTTGTCTTTTTCGGGATGGAGGCTTTTCAGGATGTCGCGTATAAAATAGCAGCCGTCCCGGATATTGGTGACCAGTTGATCACGCCGCATAACCGGGATACGTCTTTCGTAGCCCTCGGCCTTGAGGCGTTCGAAGAAGACCGAGATATTCTCCAGGGCGCGTGCCAAATGATGCACGCTGCGGGTATCGATCTTTTGTTCACCCTCGGCAGGTTCTTCGCTGGGGCCGGTTTCGTCCTCGATCATCAGATGAGCGTATTGTTCCTCGAAAGCTCGTTCCTCATCTGTAAGCGAGCGTTCTTCCGTGCCGTCGTCCGCGTCGCTGGACTCAAAGCCCTCACCGACCTGCTCCAGGATTATCTGGAGCTCGAAATTGACCTTGGGGAAGACCTCGCGAATGCCTTCCTCCAGCATCAGGGAGTAATCGGCGCTGCCGGTGCCGGAAGAAGCAGCCATAACGGCGGCTTCGCCTTCTTCGGTGACATACTGGGATTCCAGTCTTTGCATATCGAGCTGACTGACTTCAAAGGTATCGGTGCCCTTTTTGATTTTATCGGAAAGGTATAATACAAGTTCCGTTACATCCTCCATAAATTCAGCGGTTCGTTCGTTAATAGTTTTTTCTTCTTTTTCGCGTTCGCCCTCCAGCAGGTTGTACATGATAGGGCTTAACAGGAGAAAAATGCCGCCGAAATACAGTTTGAGGATAGGATAGCGCCGGGCCACCCAGGCATACTGCTTGATTTTCAAATAATGGTCTTTTTCACGTTCGTAGTTTGGATTGCAGTCGGTATTGCGGGTCTCGAAATCTTCAACGTCGTAATTCAGGATCAGGTTCTCGAATTCCTTGTTGATATAGGTGGCGGCCTCGTTAAAGGTAATGCCTTTTCGGCTCAGCGTACGTTTGCTGGTATCTACAACTTCTCCGGCGGTTCCGGTAACCGAGAAGGAGACAGAATCCCCGGTGATTGCATTAGCAGTCAAGTTACCGTCGGAAATCGAGGTGAGAAAC
>CAZSTM010000493.1:0-3311 GCA_964609635.1 uncultured Gemmatimonadales bacterium | reverse complement strand
GCCGGAGACCGTTTCATAGTCGAGGGAGGGCTCTCCGCAGTACAGCTCGAGGGCCCGATAACCCGCACCCAGGCAGAAAACTACGTGGAAAACCTGTTCAAGAAAATGCATCCGTATGACAGGTTCGTCTTCTCGATGAGCTGCAACACCTCGATCCATACCTCCTGGGACACCCTGCGCCATTACCGCGATGCCTGGCTCAAATTCGCCGAGAAATGAGACGCGGAGCAGGTAGGGGCGAGCGACCGGTCGGCCTTAAATCTACAAGATACCAGAAGGATAGATTCTCTTGTAGGGGCGGTTCGCGAACCGCCCCTACGCTCTCAAGCGTTATGATAAATGCTATTTGATCAGCACCATCTTGCGGGTCCGGACAAACTCGCCGGCGCTCAGGCGGTAGAAATAGACTCCGCTGCCCACCGCTGCGCCGTTAAAGGCCATACATTTTAAAAGCAGGGGATTAGAATAGCAAGTGGAATTATTTCGATTGCTTTTCCCGGGGTGGACGGTTAGATTGACCGCCTAACTTCCTTGAAAATTGCCTAGATACAGGGGGATAAGATGAGCGCAAAACAGCCTGAGACACTGCAGGTTTCCTGCGCACAGATGCACTGGGCCAAGCCTGTAGAGCGAAATATCGAAAAGACCAGGCAGTTTCTTGCCGCAGCCGCGCAAGAGGGCAGCCGGGTGGTACTGTTCCCCGAGGCGAATATCACCGGTTACTATTTCCCTTACGCGACCAAGCTGTCGCGCAGCGAGGTGCTGGCGGCCCTGGATGAGGTGGCCCGCGCAGTGGGTGAGACCGGGGTGTGGGCCATTGTCGGCACCATTCGCGCCTGGCGCGAGGGTTTCCTCAACCTGGCCCATGTTATCGATCCCTTCGGCAGGATCACTTACGAGTATGCCAAGGTACAGATGGCCGGGCGGGATGAGCGCAAGTACTGCCTGCCTGGCAACAAGATCGCCTTTTTCCGGATAGATGGGATAGACTGCACGATGTCGATTTGCCGGGACGGCCGTCACCCGGAGCTATTCCGCATCCCGGCCATGATGGGGGCCAGAATTTTCTTCCAGCCTTCGTGTTCCAGCGACAGTCTCGAAGCGGTCATCTGGAAGCGCACCTCGGGCCGGGCGCAGCAGGTGGCCGGGCCCAAAGCTTTCATCCACCACGTGGTGGCCAACACCGTGGGCCAGTCTCCCGACGGCAAACAGACCTCGAGCGGAGAATCGTTCATCTGCGATTGCACCGGGCTGCCACTGGCCCGGGCCGGATACTACGAGGAGTGCCTGATTACCGCAGTGCTGGACCTGGAAAAAGCCACCGGTTACTATGCCAAGCAATCCGCGGAGCACCCCCAGTTTCTTAAACCGCACTGGCAGCGGATGATGGATGAGGTGCAAAAGCGCGCGGAACTTAATCCGGAGCAGGAATCACCGACCTCTGAATAGCTATGAAACCGGGATTTGGAAGGGGCTTTATTCTTGACAGTTTTTTCCCGGGGAAGTAATTTTCAAGGTAATGGCAGGTTTTTTTCAATGTCCGGTTACGATGTTATTTAACAGGAGCTACCTGTTGAATGAATCCGGGTTGAATACTGGCGGAAAGGTTTCACAGACCGACCCTGGAGGTTGCCGGATGGGTCCTCGCCCCGGTAAACTTTCGATTGCGGCGCCTCGGTGGATAATTCTGCTTTTTCTGCTTCCGCTCATGATGATTTCAGAGATTAATTGTGCCAGGAGCAGGACAGTCTCCAGGCCGCCGAGGATAACCGAGCAGGAAAAGAACGAACAGGTGTTCCGGACCAATGAGGAGGCGGTCAAGGCCGGGATATACGAGGAGTTTGTCGATTCCATGTTGTTGAAAGGTCTGCCCGGCGGAGCCGAGCTTCCCCGGCGGACCCCGCAGGCGGAGACTCCTGCACTCAAACCGGCGGATGCACCGGCCCCGGGGGATCCGGAAGCTGTCGCACCCGATGTGGTTATGGGATTCAGAGTGCAACTGGGAGCCTTTAACGAACAGGAAGGAGCCGAAATATTTGCCGGCCGTGCAAGACAACGGCTTAGCTCGTACCCGGTTTATGTCCGCTATTATCATCCTTTATGGAAAGTTCAAGTGGGCGACTGCCGGACCAGAGAAGAGGCCCAGCGGCTGATGGGCATCCTGCGCGGCAGGGGTTACCCGGATGCCTGGGTGGTGGAATCCGGCATCAAGCGCTAGGTGTTGAGGTAGAAAAATTATGAGAATAATCCCGGGGCTGGTTACGGCCCTTTTGTTTTTTGGGTTTTTTTGGCAGAGTCATACCCTTATCGCGCAGAGCCCCGTTATTATTCCGCAGCTGCGCTGGGAGCTTTTGCAGTTGGAGCCGCAAGGGGAAAACATCCTGGGAGAGATTTCCGCGGCCGGGTTCGAGATACTGGAAGTGGAAAAAGATGGGAGCGTTCGGCTGCTGGCGCATTCGGGGCGGCGGGCATGGCTGGAGCGGCGAGGGCTGGCATTCGAGGTCTTGAGCGAGGATTATGGACGGCAGATCGCCGTGAGGAACCTCAGAGAAGCCCGGCTGGCCGCTGCGGATGATTTCGCCACCGGCAGCATGGGCGGTTATTTCAGCCCGGAAGAGGTGGCCGCCTTTGTGGATTCACTGATAGCGGCGGACAGCCACGGTATTATCTCCGAACGTATCAAAATAGGGCTCAGCCTGTGGAACCGGCCCATCTGGATGGTACGCGTCTCCGATAATGCCGTCCTGGATGAGGACGAGCCGGAGGTTTTCTACAACAGCCTGATTCATGCCAGGGAAGGCATGGGCCTGATGACCCTGCTTTATTACCTGCGTTATCTGGTGAAAAACTATGCCCTGACCGACTCCGTGAAGGAGGTGGTGGACGGCCGCGAGCTTTATTTCGTGCCGATTGTCAACCCGGACGGCTATGAGCTCAACTGGCTATGGTTCAGTGAAAACCAGGCCTTCGGGCTGTGGCGCAAGAATGCCAGGGATAACAACGGTGACGGCGAGCTGGATGATAATGACGGTGTCGACCTGAACCGTAATTTCGGTTATATGTGGGGATATGATAACATCGGTTCGAGCGGTGTTATCAGCGCGGCGGATTATCGGGGAGACTCGGCGTTCAGCGAGCCGGAATCCGTGGTCATGCGGGATTTCACGGCGGGTCGGACCCTGGAAACCGCTTTAAATTTCCACAGTTACTCCGAGGCTTTGATCAATCCCTTCGGCTATATCGACAAGTTAACCCCTGATTCACTGCTCTACCAGCGGCTGGGTGAGCTGCTTACCAGAGACAACGGCTAC
>CAZSTM010000492.1:0-3318 GCA_964609635.1 uncultured Gemmatimonadales bacterium | reverse complement strand
CCGTTGCGAACTTGATCGCCAGGGCCTCGCTCGAGGCATCCAGGCCCAGGCTGTCGAGCACGGACAGGAAGGAAAGGTCCATGTAGAGATCGTCGTTGTTGAAATGCCGCAGCATGTTGTTTTCATCGACCGGAATGGTGTAGTAATCCTGGATCATGGTGCCGGTCCAACCGAACTCCGTGGGCAGTCCATAGGTGACTCCCACAGTCTGTCCTACCCAGCCGCCCTTGATCTTGTCCCGGATTACCTCGGCGCCGATTTTGACGGTTTCGGGCTGAGTGGCGGCGCAGCAGGTAAGCAGCAAAACCAGGACAATCATCTTGAGACCATGCGTCGACTTCGCCATCGTTGAACCTCCAGGTTGGATGAGAAAGGTACGATTAATGGAAGCCTAGATGATGTTCGGCGGCAGTCCGGGATTTACTGCTATAATTCCGGACTCGCCGATTACGGCTTATACAAGTGCGGATTCAACCTACCTTGAGGAAGATTTCGCGCTTATAAAGCCAGTAAACCACATACCAGTGCACCGCCAGCACCAGCAGCGACTGGATGATCACGCCGATATCCCCCAGGGGAACCAGGAATCCGCGGGTGAACACCTGCAGCCAGGAGTTGATGCTCCCACGCATCATCTGGAATAAAACGTAAATAGTGATCGAGTTCATCCCGACCACCTTGAAAACCAAGCACCATTTCCGCAGGTTCTTGACCTCGATCACCCAGTGGCAGATCGCCAGGAAGATATAAGCCCAGCCGGCGCTGAAAATGGTCCACGAGGGGGTCCAGATGCGCTTGACCGAGGGGACCAGAGCACTGAGTGCCATGCCTGCGATCAGGCAGGCAATTCCCACCAGGAAAATCCACATGACTTTGCTGGTTTCGGATTTGCCCCTTATAAGGAGCTCCCCGGCCATGATCCCGAAAATTACGGTGGAGATCGAAGAAAGAGCGTTAATACTGAGGTAGCCGCCCTTGTCGAAGCGGCCGAGCCACCAGTAGTCCAGGGCCGAACCGAAGTTGGCGTTCTTGGCCCAGGGACCTTCCGGCCCGACACCGGGCCAGAACTGGAAGAGCGCCCAGTGAACCACCAGAATCCCCAGGGCGACCGACAACTGCACCCTGAGCCCACGGCCGAGCACGAAGAAAGCGAAGAAATAGGCGATGGCGATCTGCTGGAGCACGGTGGTCAGGTCGATCAACAGTTTGTCTTTATGTACGCAGACAATCGCCATGCCGATGAGCAGCAGGGTCAGCGATCGCATGAAAACGTGTTTGAGCATCTGCTGATGGGTTTGTCCGCGGGCACTTCTGACAGCAAAGGCAAAAGGCATGGCCACGCCGACAATGAAAATGAAAGAGGGCTGAATCAAATCCCAGGCGGTAAAACTCTCCCAGGCCACATGCTCGACCTGGTGGGCCAGCCACTGCCAGCCGGGGTTATCCATCAGTGATTTCAGGCCGAAACCTGCGGAAACCATGAAAACCATCGTGATCCCACGGTAAACATCCAGTGACAGCAGACGTCCTCGGTAAGGCAATCCGTTACTCATTAGCGAACACTCCTCCTCGAATAGAAGTTAATCCCTGATGGTAAACTTCCTGCGGTTTATCGGATATCATCCGGAAAGATCTCAAGGGATGAAAAAATCACCAGACAGTACGGGCTAGGACTGGTTTTTCCGTGGCACTTTTTTAAGTTGTCTTTTACCTGCTAATTTAATTTAAAGTAAAAAAATAGTCACTAGAAAAAGCCGGATCCTGGGATTCCATCCCGGCCGAGGTTATTTTCTTGAAACCAAAGTTAAAGGATGAGAGGATAAGGTTATAGTCAAGAGAAATTTCTCGGAGCGTATCCGCTCGAGGAAATCACCTTTCGCTCCTGTGCCCTTAACAGGCTTTCTTGCCTGAATTTACTCCGGGGATTATTTTCTTTTTTGGTGGTTTTTCACATCTGAAGAACATTCAGCGCTCTTACCCTCAGGGGCCGGTGGGAATAAGGGCACCGGGAAAGGAGAATTACCATGGATCGCCGTGCGTTTATCACCAAGGGTATGCTTACCGCGGGCGGTATCACCACAGCAAGCATGTGCGAGGCTGAGCCTCAGGATGAAAAAGCCGCCGGGCAGGGGAAAACCCCCGGAATGAAATACCGCACCCTGGGCCGGACCGGACTGAAAGTGAGCGAGGCCTGTTTCGGCACCTACGGCTGGCAGGATTCACCGGTACTGGAAGCGGCGATCAAGGCCGGGATCAACCTGGTCTGCACCTGTACAGATTATCAGAGCGGTGCCGCCGAGAGGGCCATCGCTCCGGCGGTGGCCAAGTATCGGGACCGCCTGTTTATCTTAAGCGGCATTAACTGCTTCAAAGACCCCGATGAACAGGAAATGCTCGAGCAATTGGATATAAGCCTGGAAAACCTGGGAACCGACCACCTCGAACTCTATGTTCCCCACCAGGCAAATACCCTCGAGAATATAACCAACCCGGATATTCCCAGGGCCTTCGAGAAAATGAAAAAAGCCGGGAAAGCCAGATATCTCGGGATCTCAACCCACAGCCCTGACCTTGAAAACATGCTGAACAGGGCTATCGAGCTGGGCTACTACGATGTCATCTTCTGCAAGTATAATTTCATGGAATATGCCAGCCAGATGAAAATTTTCGAGCGCGCCGCCGAACAAGGCATCGGAGTGATCGTTTTCAAGATCAGGGCCGGAGCGCGGGAAGCCGAGGTGAAAGCCCTGCAGGAAAAGGGGCTGCAACTGGGTCAGGCCCGGGTCCGCTGGGCGCTGTCCAACCCTAATGTCACCTCGGCCTGCGTGCATTTCTCCAACTTTTCCGCCGTGGAGAGCTACCTCGAAGCCGTAAACAAGGAACTCTCCTACCAGGACATCCGACTGCTCGAGGACTACCGCCGCGCTTTCTCCGACAAGTACTGCCGGAACTGCGGAACCTGTGCCGAGCTCTGCCCCCACGGAGTGGATGTGGCCAACGTGATGCGCTACCATATGTATTTCAAGTACTACGGTTTCGAGAAGGAGGCGATGTCCCGCTATGGGGCGCTTGAGCAGGGTGCGAAACCTCTGGCCTGCCGGGATTGCTCATCGCCATGCGAGAGAGCCTGTCCCCATGGGCTCGCCACCAGGCGCAACCTGCTGGAGGCGGCTCAGATGCTCACGGCGTGATAAACTTCATTATGAAAATAAAGGCACAAAGTGACAAAGGCACAGAGGCACAGAGTGACAAAGATTATAGGGACACAGATTTAAAAAAACTCGTTGGGTCTCTTGAGAAATTTCCCTGATTTATCTA
>CAZSTM010000491.1:0-3322 GCA_964609635.1 uncultured Gemmatimonadales bacterium | reverse complement strand
CGAGTCCGATGATGCGTTTTCCCAGGAGTCGAGAAGTTGATGGACCTGTTCTTTGGAAAGTTCGACTCTATTCATCACATCCCCTTTATTCCTTAGTCACGGCGTGCTGCATTCTGTAATTAAGTGCAAGATTCATGCACAAAAGCACTACCGCTATTAACTGCCCCATTTAAGGTATTTTCTCATTTCAGGTAACTTGTTCGAATGATCGGGTTTGCATGAAAAGTAAATGCAATAAATAAAAACAGGATAGATTATAAGCCTGGAACGTCATGTCCGGTATCGTGCAATTTATCCCAATAAGTGTGCGAAACCGAACAATTTGACAAACCGTGAAACTTTGTTTTTCATAATAATTGTCCATCTCGGAAAAGATCGGTGTCTTTCGAGTTGTGTTACTCCTGCAGTAACACAACCTGTTCTGCGATTATATTCGCCGATGGCTGTTGAAAGTATTTTTTTAGTTGAGTTTTTACGCGCTATCGTTTCCTCGAATTCGTTCGTTTCCCAGGCGGTCCATGCCGGTGGAACCGTGCAGGTAATTCGCCGGTTGACAATCGATCCTGGAGGGTATTATTTTCGAGGGTGAAGGCCGTTTCTTTCTTGCTTACCATGGTCCTGGCAGGAGGAATAATTGTCAAAGCTTACCCGGGATAAAAAAGAGGAGATTCTGGGGATTTTACTGATGGCTCTGGGTGTACTTGTGGCCCTGAGCCTTCTGCCGCAAAGCCTCGCCCGCCTATTTGTCCCCAAGGCGGGTGCCCAGTACGGTAACCTCATAGGTCTGGCGGGTAAATTTATCAACGAATCGTTGAAAGACCTGGTGGGTTTTTTCGCCTATACCGTACCGTTTTATCTGGTGCTCTCCGGCTGGCGTATTTTCAGGAGCCAGGCCGGTAAGTATTACCTCAGGGCCACGATGCTGTTGATAGTGTTCGGCCTCGGGATCACCATTCTGGCCGCCCTGGCCCGGCTGGATGCAGTGCAGCCTGGCCTGGATTTCAGCGGGGGCAAGCTGGGCCGGTGGCTTGCCGGCTTACTGGCGGCCGGCCTGGGTACTGTGGGTGCTTACACGGTGGTTACGCTGCTGCTCTTGGTCTTCCTGACTGCGCTGACCGGTCTGAGCCTGCGCAAGATGTTCGAAGGTTTGCTCAAAATTCTGGGCGCGGCGGCCGTCTTTTTCGGATGGTTGGTCTCCAAGGCAAAGGAGACAAAAATTCGTCCCGCGAAAAGACCTCGCAGGAAACCCTCCGCCCCTGCCGTGGAAATTGAGCCCCTGGTCGAAAAGCCGGCTGAGGAGGCCCAAAGGCTGGAGGAAATCTCTAAGGAGCCGGAGGATTTCCAGTTTGATCTCGGCCTGCCGCTAAGCGGTTACCGGCAGGAGGAGGTCGAGACCCAGGGCGATCAGACCCCGGAGCCGGCTGAAACGACCGAAGCAGTCAAAAAAACTCCTGAGAGCCGGGAGAGAAGTGGAAAGAAAACCAGGCAGGCCGGCTATGTACTTCCTCAGGGTGGGCTGTTCGATCCTGTTGATGAAAAAAAGCTGGTCAGCCAAGAGGACCTGAAGCAGATGGGAAGGGTGCTGATGGCCAAGCTGGCCGATTTCGCCGTGGAGGGCGAGCTGCTGAACATAACCCGCGGGCCGCAGGTTTCTACTTTCGAGGTAAGACCCGCACCGGGTATCAAGGTGGGTAAAATCGCCTCCCTGGCCGATGACCTGGCCATGGCCATGCATGCCAAGCGCATCCGCATTGTGGCCCCCATTCCGGGGAAAGGCGCGGTGGGGGTGGAGCTGCCGAACCCCGTCCCGGAGCTGGTGCAGGCCCGCGAGATTTTCGAGTCCGAGGTTTTCCGGGACGAGGATTTGCTCTTGCCCCTGGGCCTGGGCAAGGACCTGGAAGGCGGCATCCGGGTGGCGGACCTCGCCCGCATGCCGCACCTGCTTATCGCCGGCACCACAGGCAGCGGCAAAAGTGTCTGTATGAACATGCTGATCTCCAGCCTCCTGTTCTGTTTCGGACCGGAGACAGTGCGCATGCTGATGATCGATCCCAAGATGATCGAGCTTACCCAATACAATGATATTCCTCACCTGCTGTACCCGGTGGTGACCAATGCCAAGGAGACGGCGCGCATTTTCAAGTGGGCGGTGCTCGAGATGGAAACCCGCTACAAACTGCTCAGCCGCAACAGTGTGCGCAATATCCAGGATTACAACTACAAGGTCGACTCCGGCAAGCCGATCCACCTGCTTACCGAAGATGAACAAGGTGTGGCGGAGCGCCTGCCTTATATCGTAATCATGATCGATGAGCTGAGCGACCTGATGTGCAGCGATGTGAGAAACGAGATCGAGGGCTCGCTGGTGCGCCTGGCGCAGATGGCGCGTGCCGTGGGCATACACCTGATCGTGGCCACCCAGCGTCCCTCGGTGGATGTGATTACCGGGCTGATCAAGGCCAACTTCCCCAGCCGGATGAGCTTCCAGGTTTACTCCAAGACCGATTCCCGCACCATACTCGATGTCAACGGGGCCGAGCAGCTGCTGCGCAACGGTGATATGCTGTTCATACCCGCCGGGCAGGCCGATCCCATGCGTATCCAGGGGGCCTTTGTTTCGAGCGGAGAGACCGAGAGGCTGGTGGCCTACTGGCGCGAGCAGGCACAGGAAATCTCCGCGGACAAAGATGAAGCCGCCGGGGATGTCCGGCCGGTCGAACGCTCGGGCATCCTCAACGGTATCGACAGCGCCGGAGCAGACGTGGCCATGGACGAGGAAGTTGACGAGCTGTTTGCCGAGGCCGCCAAGCTGGTGGTCCGTCACGACCAGGGCTCCACCTCGCTGATCCAGCGACGCCTCAAGGTGGGCTATGCCCGCGCGGGAAGGATCGTGGACCAGCTCGAACACGCAGGCATCTTAGGCCCCCCGGACGGCAGCAAGGCCCGCGAAGTCCTGATCACCTATGAACAGCTCAAAGACTTCGGGATCGAGGACTGATGCTCCCGAAAACCCTGACACCTCTGATACTGGTATTTTTGCTTTTTTCGCCCTCCGGGGCCAGGGTCTCCGCCGCCCAGGCCGAGCCCTCGTTCGAGCGGATACTGGCCGGCATCGACGCCTACTTCGAGAAGCTGCATTCGCTCGAGGCCGGGTTCACCCAGGTTGTCGAGGTGCCGGCCCTGGAAAAAAGCGAACAGTTCAGCGGCAGGCTTTATTTCCAGAAGCCCGAGTTCCTGCGGCTCGAATACAGCGAGCCGGAGGGACAGCTGCTGGTGGCGGACGGCCGCTGGTACTGGTTTTTCATGCCCCAGCCGGACCTGC
>CAZSTM010000490.1:0-3339 GCA_964609635.1 uncultured Gemmatimonadales bacterium | reverse complement strand
CGCCATCCCCGCGGACAGCGATTCTCTCAGCGGGTTCACCATAGTGTTGATGGCCTCCTCCAATGAGCAGGTGAACCCGCTGAGAGAATCGCTGTCCGCGGGGATGGCGGGTCAGGATATGGAAGTAATAACCTGGTATGAAATCCTGCCCGATCTTATACAATTGATAGAGCTGGACAACTTTTTCGGCCTGATAACCGAGGCGATCCTGGTGCTGGTAATCGGTTTCATGGTGCTGAATACCTTCCTGATGGGCGTGATGGAGCGCATCCGCGAGTTCGGAGTCATGCGCGCGCTGGGGGCCAGCCCCATCCGGGTAGTAGCGACCATTGCCCTGGAAGCGGTTTTGCTTTCTGCGGTAGGCCTTCTCCTGGGGAACCTGTTAGGGATTGCGGTGTCATGGTACAACAGCATCCATCCCCTGGATTTCAGCGGAATGGGTGAGGAGGTTTATAAATTTTACGGAATGGATCCGCGTGTTTACGCGCTGGTCAGCTTAAAGACTGTGCTGTATCCCAATCTTATCGTGATGGGAGTGATCGTTCTGGCGCTTATTTTTCCGGCCTACCGGGCTTCGCATATCAGGCCCGTGGATGCGCTTGCCAGAAGATAGAAAGAACGATTAAGGAGTTAATAAAATACAGGAGTCAGGAGACAGGAGACAGAATAAAAAAGGGCAAAGACAGGCACAAAGGCAGCAGGCACAGAGGTACAAAGTGAAATGCCAAGACAGTTTTCAGTAGTTAGTTGTTAGTGGCTGGTTTTAAAATTAAGAATAAAAACAAAATATCTAGCAACCAGTAACCATCAACGAGCAACCAGCAACTAACCACCAGCAACTACAAACAGTCTTAAATACTTGGTGTCTTGGTGGTTAAATATACCTGAAAGAAATCATTTACATGCTTGGTTGTGTCCGCTAAAGCGAAAATGAGGAGTTCAAATGAAGCTGTTTTTAGAGATCGCCTGGCGAAACCTTTGGCGTAACTACCTGCGCTCGCTGATCATGATCGCCGGCATTGCGGTAGGCCTGTTCGGGCTGCTGGTCTATCACGGTTTCTCCAATGGCTGGCTTATAGAGATGGTGGATACCGCCCTCGAGGTGGAGCTGGGCCATCTGCAGGTGCACCGCCGGGGCTACCTGGAAAACCCCGTGCCCTCGAACTCTTTTACCGCGGACAGTTCCCTGGTTGAAGAGCTGGCTTCGGTACCCGGGGTGAAAGTGGCGGCTCCGCGATTCGAGGCCGCGGTTTTGATCTCCAGCGCGGAGAAATCCAGCCGCCTGATGCTGGTGGGCATTGACCCGGTCCTGGAGAGTAAGGCGACCATAATAGCCGCCTCAGTTGATTCCGGGGCCTACCTCGGGCCGGAGGACAACCGCCGGATCTTGCTCGGCGGGCCTCTGGCAAAGAACCTGGGCGTGACCCTGGGAGATAAGGTGGTGGTCATGGCCCAGGACAAGGACAACGAGATTCAGAGCTACCTTTTTCGCGTGGGCGGCCTGTTCAATTCCACCTCGCCTCTTTACGACAAGACGGCCGCCTTTGTCAGCCTGGATGCCATGCACTCTCTGGTGGGCCGTCAGCAGCAGCTGACCTCGATATTTATCCGGCTGGAAGATTCGGCGGACATCGACTCCGCGGCCGCGGCGCTGGGCAGGATCGTGGCTGCAAAGCAGTCTTCCCTGATAGTGCAGCCCTGGTGGGAGATCAGCAAACTGCTGGCGGAGTCGATAAACATGTTCAACAACTTTGTCTGGGTTTTCTACGCTATCATTTACCTGGCTATGGCTTTCGGGGTGGTAAACATCCTGCTGATGTCGGTGATCGAGCGGACCCACGAGCTGGGCGTGATGAGGGCCGTGGGAACCACACCGGGCCAGATCATGCTGATGGTGCTCCTGGAATCCGCCATGCTGGGACTGGTGGGAATCGCCGTGGGGGGAGGGTCGGCCTGGCTGGTGAATGCCTACCTGGAAACCCACGGGGTTGACTTGAGCTTCTGGTCATCGGCCATGGGTTTCATGGGATTGTCCAACGTTATCTATTCCAGGATTTATCTCAGCCACTGGATTATCGCGTTTGTCTCGGCGGAGGTCGCGGTGATCCTGGCCGCGATCTGGCCGGCCTGGAGGGCCGCACTTCTTAAACCAGTGGAGGCGATTCAGTTCCAGTAGGAGTACAGAGGCGCAGCCGAGCCGACTAAAAAGGCTCGAATCATAATTGACAAGGCTACAGTCTACAGCCTTATTCTTTGTGTCTTAGTGTCTTGGTGGTTCAATCTTATTGAAAATAAACGTTTTCATCCTTCATGGTGGCAGTTTCTCGGCCGTGAGGGTTTAAAAAAAGAGGTGAGCAATGTCTAAAGGCGATGTAATTCTCGACATGAAAAACGTAACCAAGGTTTACCGCACCGGCGAAATAGAGACCCCGGCCCTGCGCGGGGTGGACCTGGTTCTCACCCAGGGCGAGTTCGCCACGGTGGTCGGCCCCTCGGGCTGCGGCAAGACCACCATGCTCAACCTGATCGGCGGCCTGGACAGCCCGACCTCCGGAACCATCCGTCTCGACGGTATCAACCTGCAGGACTGCCGGGAAAAGGAGCTTGCCGGGATCCGGCTCAAGCACCTGGGGTTTGTCTTCCAGGCTTACAACCTGTTCCCGGTTCTGACCGCGCTGGAGAACGTGGAGTATGTAATGATGCTCCAGGCGATTCCCTCGGCCGAGCGCCGCCGCAGGGCCATGGACCTGCTCGAATCGGTGGGCCTGGCCCAGATGGCCGGCAAGCGGCCGGTCCAGATGAGCGGAGGCCAGCAGCAGCGCATTGCAGTGGCCCGGGCTATCAGCACGGGGCCGCGCCTGGTGCTGGCCGATGAACCCACCGCCAACCTGGACTCGGCTACCGCTTCCCAGCTTCTCGACCTGATGGAGCAGCTCAACCGGGAGCATGAGGTGACTTTCCTTTTCTCCACCCACGACCAGAGGGTTGTAGATCGCGCCGGCCGGGTGATTCACCTGAGCGACGGCCTGGTGGCGGAGGGGAACTCCGAGCCGTGAGCCAGGGTGCTGTTTCAATTGTTAAATGCATAGATGAGCTGACTAAAAAGGCTCGAGGCATACTTGGCAAGGCTATAGGCTGTGGGCTATAGGCTATAGGACCGCCCTTCCCAAACTCCATGTTCTTTTATGTAGCGGGCGATGGTGTGCATGGGACTTACAGTCTACAGCCTTTAGTCTACAGCCCACAGCCTATAGCCTACAGTCTGCAGTCTTCAGCCTTATTCTTTGTGTCTTTGTGTCTTGGTGGTGAGGAACTGAAAGAAAATTTCAAATATCTTTG
>CAZSTM010000489.1:2458-3351 GCA_964609635.1 uncultured Gemmatimonadales bacterium | reverse complement strand
CATCTAAAGAAATTGCAGCAGGTTACCGGAATATAGATCTGACAGATTTCCGGCTGCTTACTCAGCCGCCAGCCTTAGAATTTTTTCTATGGCCTGGTTAGGTTTTTCCAGTTCGGCGGCGGACCCGACGGTTATGGTAGGGATGGCTCCCCAGTCTATATGCATCTGCATGCGCAGTTCCTGTGCAGGCGTTTCGCCGCCTAAACGGGAATAACCGAAAGAACGGCACCACTTTCCGAACAGGAATTCGCTAAGGGCACATGGCTTAAGACGTTCCAGGCCCTCTACATTGGCTCCCGAGCTTCGGAATAAATGCACCTGGGCGAATGCCTGGTCCTGCATGGTAATTTCGTTCCGGCCCTCGCCGGCCACTATAAGGCCCTGGCCCAGGCTTCCGATCAAGGTTTCCAGGCGCTTCATGCCTTCCGTGGGAGTGGTGTTATCTACCAGGGCATTGTGCAGGTTCCAGGTACACAGGGTAACGTCCAGGAAAGCGATCTCCAGGGACAATTTCTCTACGGCCGGGAAGATGCTTTCCGCCAGGATGGATCGCCATATAGCCAGGCCGGGATGAACCTTTACCATGGTTTTGTGGTGCCGATGCCTCATCCGGGCGGCATTGGATTCCGGTACCGGCCTGCTTGCGCGTTCATACCAGGACCAGCCCTGTACTTTCTTGGTCTCGATATGTCTGTACTGGAAATCGCGTATGTAGTTGTAAACCGGATTACTGGGATCCATATCGATGGAGTTGAAATGCGGCATGGCGTGAAAACCCATTTCCCGGGCTTTGCGAATGAAATTCTCCCCTTCCTCGCTCGGCTGAAAAGTGGGATAATTCTCATCATACTGATCCGTGCGCCAGTGAGGAATATGCAGCAGCACCCGTTCCG
>CAZSTM010000489.1:0-2448 GCA_964609635.1 uncultured Gemmatimonadales bacterium | reverse complement strand
TCCGGTTTAACCCGTTCGGCCAGGGCATCCAGAATGCCTGGATCGGTCGGGGTCCAGCTCAGGGCCAGTTTGACATCCTTTACCCATTGGGGCCAGACCTTGTTTTCCAGGCCGTATGCCCTGCCGAGCCAGTCACGGTAACCGGCGGCCGGTACTTCCCATCCGCCCTCATAGACGTTGATCCGCCAGGCCAGGCCGCCGGCACTCAGGTTGTTATCAAGCGGGCCATAAGCATCGGTTTCAAAACCCAGGCAGCGGGCATCCCCGGGAATTCCTACCTTCAAGGTCTTGTAACGGTAGCGGCTGTCCCGGCAATGGACCCAAAGCCCTCCTTTTTCGCCTTGGAGAATGGCCAGGCCCGCCTCCCAACTGATGGGCCAGTGCCAGCGGGTATTGTTCAAATGCGGGTCCTCCAAAGGCAGGTGTACTCCCTGATAAATAGGAGCTACCAGTTCCAGCCCGGGACCTATGCCGGCCAGCAGCCAGCGGCAGGCCCTGAAACCGGGCCGGGAAGCATACCCGCTGGGCTCCACAATAAGATCGCCCGTGTTTTTATCGGCTGAAACGGCAATGACTGCATCGCCATACCAGGATTCAATTCGGACATGGGCCAGATTATCATTGATTTGAAAGCATTTGAACCTGTCCTCAATTTCGCCGCCCAGGGATACCGCCTCCCCTTCCGGATAGATAAGCTGCAGCGCCTGTTTCTCATCCGCCGAGGACTTAACCAGCTCCCGGCCGTCGGATTTGCGTACCAGGGAAATTATCAATCCCCGGTCCAAAACCGCTTTCAAAGTACGGGTTTCCACCCGTACCAGGTTGCCTTCCACTTCAACCGGTCTGTCCGGACCCGCCAGGACGTTTTGGGCTGAAACGGCAAACACCACAACCAGGGCGATCAGGGTCATTTCGCCGAAATTCCTGATTCCGGCGCAAAGTCCTGGTAACATCTTTAACCTCCTTCTTTGAATTTGGAGTTTACAAGGTTTTCTCCAAGCCTGTTTCCTGAGCCTGTTAACCTGAAGAACGTCGATGGGCATCCATGAAACTGTGCCCGGCAGAGAATATATCTTCATCAGCCTTCAACGTAAGAGGCATGCCGTTTATAATCTATACTCCCCGATTGAATTTTTAAAAGAAAAAAGCCGCATCCTCTGCACAGAATGACCTTCCTCCACACCCGGCCTTAGTCCGAGATATATCAGGATTCCCTCATAGTTTCCCGGCACCGACGGTGTTCAAATTTTTCAAGTGGTACCGGGCCGCTTGAACGCTTTCATCCTGAATTTCTCAAATTCTCTCAGCATTCGAATCTCTCTATTTCAATCATCTTATCAAAGATTTCTCTTAAAATGCAGAAAAAGCAGTAAAGCATTGATATTTATTTTCATGTGTGATACAATGAAGATAGTGTGTGAGGACGAAAAATTTCACTCAGAATCGAAAAAGAAAGCCATCTTTTCCTGTTTCATTTTTGATATGGTGAATTCGAATGTAGTTCTGATTATTCTTAATTTGGAATTTGAAATGGATCCTCATATTCCTGGTTGACAGCAAAATCTCTATACAAAAATGAAGGATCAAATGAAAGTTCTCCCCAAAACAAATATACTGGGCGATATTTCCGGCGGCATCTCCTCAGCTATTGTCTCTTTGCCGGGGAATATGGTTTATGGAATAATAGCCTTAGCTCCGCTGGGGAGTGAGTACATTGCATGGGGAATCATGGCCGGCTTTTATTGTTCTGTATTTGTCGGGCTTTCAGCCGCTTTTTTCGGGGGAACCCCTGGGATGATCTGTGGGCCGAGAGCCCCTGCTGCGTTGATTTTAAGTTCAGTAATCGCGCATTTAATTGTATCCCCGCACCTGGATATGGATCAGACGACACTTATTTCGTCAGTTCTGGCCCTTACCTTTCTGGTGGTGCTTTTCGCCGGTATTTTTCAGGCAACATTCGGAATGCTTCGTTTCGGCAGCCTGATAAAATTCCTTCCCTATCCTGTTATTGCAGGTTTTCTCAATGGCACAGCCATTCTAATTATTATAGGCCAGGTCTGGAATTTTCTGGGCATTCCCAACAAAGAATCTATAGTTGATTTGTGGAGTTTTTTCTCTGAGATACAGCCCCTGACTGTTTTAATTGGAACGGTCACAGCGCTGATAATGTGGAAATCATCCAGAATAATTAAAAATGTCCCCGGCTCTATAGTCGGGATTGTGGCTGGATGTATCTTATACCAAACGATGTTATCCCTGGGATTCCGGGACAATCTCGGACCGACCATCGGCAATGTTGCAGTAATGATCCCAACCCCCCACTATGTCAAGAGCTTCTGGGATCTATTTGTTAACTTGAAACTGCTTGAACTGTTGCCCCATCTTCTACCGGCTGCGTTCAGTATAGCGGTTCTGAATTGTACGGATTCGCTGTTGACCTCACTTAAA
>CAZSTM010000488.1:0-3368 GCA_964609635.1 uncultured Gemmatimonadales bacterium | reverse complement strand
CCTCGAAAGGCACTTTCGCCCGGTACTCGTCCAGCTCTTCCACAGGAATCGAACACCATTCGTAAAGTTTTTTTCTGTTTATTGATCCCATCGAGCTCTCCATTGAATTAATAGTTCAAATCAGCTGTCCTCTTGCCCGTAATAACGGTTTTTCCCATGCTTGCGTAAATAATGCTTATCCAGCAGTTCTTTGGGGATGCTTTCCGCATCCGGATTAAGCAGCAGGGTTCCCCAGGCCATTTTCGCTACCTGCTCCAGGACAACCATGTTATCTAAAGCCTGAGAGGGGTCCTTTCCCCAGGTAAAAACGCCGTGGGAGGCTACCAGCGCCCCGGGCAGGGAAAGCGGGTCCATCCCTTTGAATATCTCCACGATGGCTCTGCCTGTCTCCTTCTCGTAATCTCCTCCAATTTGTTCGGAACTCAGAGGGTCGGTTACCGGAACGCTCCCGTGGAAATAATCCGCATGCGTGGTTCCCAGGCACGGCAAGGGCTTGCCGGCCTGCGCCCAGATGGTTGCATAGAGCGAATGAGTGTGAACGATCCCCCCTATGCCGGGAAACGACTTGTACAAAACCAGATGCGTGGGTGTATCCGATGAGGGATTCAACGAACCCTCGACCACTCTGCCCTCCAGGTCCACCACTACCATGTCCTCGACTTTCAATTCCTCGTAAGCCACGCCGCTCGGCTTGATTACCACCAGGTTTTGAGCGCGGTCTATGCCGCTGGCGTTACCCCAGGTGTAAATGACCAGTCCGTTTTTTTGAAGATCGAGGTTCGCCTGCCGGACTTCCTCTTTTAAATTGTCAAGCATAAGCTAACCCTCTCGTGTTGACACCGGATTGAGGTTCTGATAAGATCCGCGGCCGGTAACTATTTATGGCTAAACGAAGTAATTGAAAAAAGCCGGGAAAGCTTTTTTCAATACTCCAGCAAAAGATATAATCAAGTTTCCTTTTTTGAGCAACCCGTATGAATCTTTCCTTCACCCGGTTTGCAAACCCGCCCCGGCTTATCCCGGCCGCTCCCGTTCGACACCTTATTCAGCCTGAAGATTTTAAAGAAGACAGATTCGATAAAAAATATGCTATGCTCCGGGGCGGCTATCCTTTTATTTTATGCTTTGAGAATCTAATCCCACTTCGGTTAATCATCAAGCCCGGACACGGCTTGGGATTCGCTCAGCACTCGGAAGACGAAATCACAGGAGGATGCTATTATGGCCGGCCGCCGCTGTATCGACGCTCATACCCACGTTTTTCCCCAGTGGGCTGAACTTGCAGTTCGAGTTATGGACTTGTGCGGCATCCAGTGCAGTGTCACCGTGGGCTGGGAGGATGCTTTCGCAGAAAAACTGGCCGAACAGCTCGAGGCATTTGCCGGGTACCCGGGAAGGTTCGCCCCAATGTGCAACATCGATTGGAGCCGGGTGGACCAAAAGAATTTCGGTGATAAGGCGGCCGACTCTCTGGAGCAGGCAGTCAAGAAAGGCTGCCGTGGGCTGAAAATATTCAAATCTCTGGGGCTTTCGGTACGCACGGCAGATGGAAAGCTGTTAAGAGTCGATGATCCCAGAAGTGATCCCATATTTGAGCGGGCGGCAGGCCTGGGGGTCGCTGTCTTGATCCACACCGCGGACCCTGCCGCCTTCTGGCAGCCTCCGGGGCCGGATAATTTCTGGGGAGGCGTTCTGGATGGGCCCTACGCCGAGTGGAGCTATTACCGCAAAGGGCTTCCCAGCCGGGAAGAGCTGCTGGGCGAGCGGGACAGTCTGTTATCCCGCCACCCTGAGACCACTTTCGTGGCACCCCACCTGGCCAGCCTGGCCGATGATCCCCTGGCCCTGGCCGAAAGCCTGGAGAAGTTCCCGAACCTCTATGTGGACATATCGGCCCGGCTGCCCGCCATGGCTCGAACCGAGGACCGAAGGGAAACCTGGTTGAAGATTATCCGCAAGTTCTCAGACCGGGTACTTTTCGGTACGGACTTGATCTATGATGATCCCAGTGTGGCTATGGGCATCCAGAGCCAGTCCTTTCAGCGCCCCGGCGAGGCCGATACCGCTGGTCTGGCCCCTGAGGAGGCTTACCTGCGCACTTCCGCGGCCTATGTGGACTCTCACCTGAAATTCCTGACCTCCGAGGATGTCCAGGAACAGGCTCCTTTCCGCAGACAAAGCGCCGGCTTTCGCCTCCATGGATTAGGGCTGGATGACCGGACCCTGGATAAGGTTCTCTATACCAACGCAGCCGGAATCTACGGCATCGAGTAGGCCCCGCAACCTTTCGCCTGGGAATTACAGCAGCAGCTCCCATCTTTCGCTGAGAACCGAGCGCTCCATGGCCTCGAGAGCGGCTATGGGTTTTATAATACTTTCGTGCGAGCGCGGCTCCTCTCCGGTCTGGAACATTTTTACGATTGCGGCGTACATGTGCATCTGGTCATTGGATTCGAAGCGCGGCTTGATTTGTCTAGTGCCCTCACGGGTAACACAGAAAATTTCCCACCGGCCAGCCAGGATAATAGTGGCCAGGTGTCCGGAGGCGAACTTGATCTGGAAAGTGGTGTGCGGTCCATGCCGGGTTGCGCGCACCGCTTGGGCATCATCGCCGAACACCTTGAAAAGCCGCTCCACCGTATGGATTCCGTAAAAGAAAATCCCCCCGTATTTGCTGTTGATATCGGCGGGACCGGTGATAACGATTGGACCGGTATCTCCGAGCTCCCCGGCCTGGGCTGCAATGTCGTCGATCCCCGGGCCGAAAGCCACGGAGCTGAGACAGGTAATCGGAGTTTTGCGCTTTTCGGCCAGCTCCAATATGTCACGTCCCTCGTCAACCCGGTATCATAACGGCTTGTCGTTGACAGTGGGGATACCCGCCTCCACAAACGGTGTGGCGGCCGCCACGTGGTATTTGGCATGACGGTGGTCCACGATCAGGGCATCGATCTTCCCCATCAATTCCGACTGCTTCTTGACAATTTCAGGAATCGACCCCTTTTCAGCGGCATTCCTGGCAAACTCATCGGTCTCACCCCAGAGGGCCACCACCTCGACTCCCGGAAATTGTTTTTCTACGTTGAACATCTTGCCGAAACCGATGGTATGGCTGTTCTCCGCCCCTATAATACCCACCCGCACCCGCTTGCCGGTACCGTAATCCGGCTCCTTAGCGCCTGTTTCCTGTGCCTGAGCTGTCGCGGCCATCGCCAGTCCCGAAACCGCCCCTGCACCTAAGCCTGTGATGAACTTACGCCGGGTTGCCACCGAAACCTCCTTTATTTTAAGTTTAACTGCATTGAAGACTCCCCGCAGCAAGCTGCCGGGAATCTTCGATTGTTAAGGTTTTTTTGATTATTACTATT
>CAZSTM010000487.1:0-3370 GCA_964609635.1 uncultured Gemmatimonadales bacterium | reverse complement strand
GTTCTGGTCATGGATGATGGTTTCGGCCACCGCAGGTTCGGCCGCAGCATGGATTTGCTCCTGACCGACGATCGCCTGCTGAGGCTCACCGGACATCTGCTGCCCGCGGGCGCCTTGCGCGAGCCATACGCCGCCGCCCGCCGGGCCCGCATGCTGGTAATCAGCTCCCGGCCCGATGAAAGTAAGGCCGAACTGCCCGGCTGGGCCGAATCCCTGGAAACGATCCGGGTGCGCAGGTCGGTCTCGGGCCTGGTGCCGCTCGGCAGCTGGCTCTCAGGCGAAAACCGGTCGGACTCCACGCCGGAGCAAGCCCTCCAGGGCAAACGGATTCTCGCTTTCTGCGGTATCGCCCGGCCGGAGGGTTTCCGCGAAACCTTGGCGCGGTTGGACCCTGAACATCTGAAGCTTATCGCCTTTGCCGATCACTGCCGCTACAGCGAACAGACCCAAAGCGAGCTGGCGGAGCGGGCCCGGCAACTGGACGCAATTCCGGTCACCACTGAAAAAGACGCGGTAAAACTCGACCCGAACCTGATCGGACCCGAATGCCTGGTACTCTGCCTGGCGCATCAGCCGGCCGATGAAGCCGCCTTCGAAGAGCTTCTGGATGAATTACTGGCAACCTGAGCAGGAGAAAAAACTGGCAAAATAGCCTGAAAAATAATAATTTATATCTATAATTAAGAATTCCTATGAACATACTTTCATAGACAGGGAACCTCCATGGCAGCCACCAAAAAGAAACCTAAAACGAGTAAGAAAAAGTCTTCATCCACCAATATCTACCAGTCCGATTTCCTGGTGATCGGCAGCGGCATAGCCGGACTCTCCTTTGCGCTGAAAGCCAGCTTTTACAGCGATGTAATAATTATCACCAAAAAAGAAAACTACGAGAGCAACACCAACTACGCCCAGGGAGGGATCGCTTCGGTTATGGGAGACGACGACAGTTTCGAATCCCACATCAAGGACACCCTGGAATGCGGCGGCGGCATCTGCCGCCGCAAGGCAGTGGAGGTGCTGGTCACCGAGGGTCCGGACCGCGTGCGTGAACTGATCAACTGGGGGGTGCGTTTCACCCGCTCCACTAAAAACTCCGAGCAACTCTCACTGGGTAGAGAGGGCGGGCACTCGCACCGGCGAATCGTGCGCGCCGATGACCTTACCGGCCACGAGGTGGAACGGGCTCTGCTGGATGAGCTCAAATCCCGGAGCAACGTGCATTTCTTCGAGGACCATATCGCCGTGGACCTGATCACCCGGCCCGTGGATAACGACTACCGCCGGCGGTGCCTGGGAGTCTTCGCTCTCGAACGGCATACCGACCGGATCAAGGCCTTTCTGGCCAAGGTCACTTTTCTGGCCTCCGGCGGCTGCGGGCGGGTGTATTATCACACCACCAATCCCTCGATCGCCACCGGGGATGGAATCGCCATGTCCTACCGCGCAGGCGCCAGGGTGGCCAATATGGAGTTCATCCAGTTCCACCCGACCGCGCTGTACCATCCGGATGATGAGAAAGCTTTCCTGATCAGCGAGGCCGTGCGCGGGGAGGGCGCCCTCCTGAGAAAAATTTCCGGTGAGACTTTCATGGAGCGCTACCACACCATGGGCTGCCTGGCTCCCCGCGATGTGGTGGCCCGGGCAATCGACCACGAGATGAAACTCTCCGGGGACAAACATGTCCTGCTGGACCTGTCGCCTATCGGTACCGAGCGCATTCGACGGCGCTTCCCCAACATTACCGCAGAGTGCCTCTCGCGAGGGTTAGATATCACCAGCGAACCGATTCCGGTGGTACCTTCGGCCCATTATGTCTGCGGCGGCGTGGTCACCGACATCAACGCCCAGACCACCATCGAGGCCCTGCTGGCCGCAGGTGAGACTACCTGCACCGGAGTGCACGGAGCCAACCGCCTGGCTTCCAACAGCCTGCTCGAAGCCCTGGTCTTCGCCAACCGTGCGGTAGCCCGGGCTATCTTGTTGATCGACAGGTTCGCCCATGAAAAAATCGATCCGGCCACCTACCAGTTGGGCAAGGTGGTGACCGCCAAATACGACGGGGTGTTTATCAGCCACATCCGGGAGATACTGCGCCTGACCATGTGGGATTATGTCGGCATCGTGCGCTCCAACGAGCGCCTGACAGAGGCCGGCAGGTGCCTCAGGCAATTTAGCCGGAAGATAGAGCGTTTCTACAAAGAATCCAAGCTGAGCGCTGAACTGGTGGAATTACGCAACATGGCCACCACGGCCGCCCTGATTGTCAAATGCGCCCAAAAGCGCAAGGAAAGCCGCGGCCTGCACCAGAATGTCGACTACCCGAGACGTAACGATCGGGCCTATCTCAAAGATACAGTCCTGGAGAAAAAATCTTAATAAGCTCACTCTGGAGAACCATACCTTTACTTTCCCTGCTGGTTCTCGGCTGCGGGAACACGACCGAGAACTCCGGGGAAAACTACCTGCTCTACGAGGGGAACCGCGCTTTTGCCGAGCTCGAAACCCAGGTGGCCTTCGGTCCCCGGGTGCCCGGCTCCTCCGAGGCTCGCGCCTGCGCCGAATACCTTATCGAGCGCCTGGGTTCCCTGAGCGATTCCACCTGGCTCGATCGCTGGGAACATCTCAATGCCGCGGGGGACACCCTGGAGCTGGTCAACATCTGCGTTTCGTTCAAACCGGAAGCCTCGCGGCGCGTGCTGCTCTGCGCCCACTGGGACACCCGCCCCATGGCTGAGCATGACCCTGACCCTGATAAGCGCAACCTGCCGATTCCCGGGGCGAATGACGGTGCCAGCGGGGTGGCGGTGCTGCTGGAAATGGCCCGCATTTTTTCGCTCGAACCTCCCCAGGTAGGCGTGGACATCGTGTTGTTCGACTGCGAGGATTACGGCGACTTCTACGACGACCGGGATGTTCTGGTAGGCTCCAGGCGTTTTGCCGAAATTAATAAAAAATATCGCCCGGAACTCGGAGTTCTGCTGGACATGGTGGGCGACCGCAACGCCGGTTTCACCTATGAGGGTTACTCCTGGAACTCACGGCCCGACGACTGCCGGCTGGTCTGGGACACCGCCCACCACCTGGGCTATGGTGATTATTTCCTGCGCCAGGTGGGCGTGGCTGTGATCGATGACCACCTGCCCCTGCTTACAAGCGGAATCCGCTGTATCGATATCGTGCAGATGGGCCTGCCCTACTGGCACACCCACCAGGACACCCCCGACAAATGCAGCCCCTCCGCTCTCGAAGCGGTGGGACGAACTATCGCCGCCGTGATCTACGGACTTTAAGCGGGATGTCAAAAATACGTTCGCATTTAACCCGGATTATTCATAAACAAGGCGATTATCTCTAAAAAGAGTGTCTT
>CAZSTM010000486.1:0-3393 GCA_964609635.1 uncultured Gemmatimonadales bacterium | reverse complement strand
GAGGTGCACAACGGCAGCCACAGCCCGTTCGCCCAGCAGAAAAAATACTGCGGCGGCGGCTGTCTGATCCACCTGGCGATCCACCCCATCGGTTTCGTGCGCTGGTTCATGGGCGAGAAAGTGGTCGAGGTCAACGGCTGGGTCACCGGCGGCGAGGAGAAAAACTACTATCACAAGAGCTACACCGGCGAGGACTGGAGTGCGGCCATGCTCAAGCTCGAATCCGGCAAGTACGCTTTCTGCGAGGGCAACTATATCACCGTGGGCGGCATGGACGACAAGATCGAAATCTACGGCACCGAAGGGCGCCTGAACATCGATCTCACTTTCTCCAGCCCCATCCAGTGCTACAGCCGTCCGGGTTTCGAATACGCCATCGAGAAGACCGATACCACCAAGCACTGGACCTGGCCTGCGGTGGATGAGTTCCACAACCTGGGCTACGTGGACCAGCTGGCCTATTTCATCGATTGCGTGCTCGAGGACACCGAGCCCAAGTTCGGCATCCGCGGCGAGGACGGCCTGGCCTGCGTTGAGATAATCGATGCCGCCTATAAAAGCGCACAGACCGGCTGCGCGGTCAAGGGTGGCTGGTAATGGAAAAGTAAAACCCACAGCTTGGCGGCAAACTTTACACAGGCGGGGATTTTATTTTCCCGCCTGTTTTTTTTTCTTCTTAATCTCTGTCAAAATATCATTTTTCTTATATGCTAAATTATTCTTTTGACAACCGGTGAAATTTCTTAGAAATTAAATGAAGTACATCCAACCTGGAGCGATATTCACCATCTCACTGGAGGTCTATCATGACTAAAACCGTTGCCTATCTGATTATCGCCGGTCTGGTAGTCTGGGTCCTCAGCCTGGAGATGCGGCTGGCCGGGGTCCCGGAACCGTTCCAGCCGCCGCTCGACCCGGCCGCGGCTGCACGCGACACCGCAGATGGAGGCTTTTCCCGTGAGTACGGCTTTTACATGCGCCCCTACTGCTATTTCTGGTCGGATGCCCACACCCATACTATGTTCTCCGATCTCCCCCAGGAAGAGCGCAACCAAGAGCTGATAATGCTCTACAACGCCATGTACGAACTGGACATTGTCAATAGTGCGGTTTTCTGCAAAACCGAGGAGGACCTGGCCTTTGCGGACTCTTTAGGCAAACATGCGCCGGTATGGTATGTAGAATACAACGATCCGGATGTGGAAAAGCTGCGTTACTACCACGAGCGCTACCATCTCCGGGCGGTGAAAAAGCACAACACAGCGTTGTTCTACTCCGAGTTCCACGGAGACTCGGTGGAGTATCCCCTGGGCAGCGGTAATATACAACCTGTCTCTGTGGACATGATAGTCTCGCCGGAATGGATGCGCTTCTACCAAGTGTGCGAGGAGCTGGAACTGCCGATAACCTGGCACACCAACAACCGCTACGGGCCCTCCCCGTACAACTTCGGTGGAGACAACAGCAAGTGCTGGGATGCCCTGCCTTACAACAATGATTATGTTCTCCACCTGATCGAGCGCATCCTGGACACCTTTCCAAAGCTCAACCTTATCCTCTGCCACCAGGGCTTTATGGGCCACACCAAGCTGGCCCGCCTTTTCGAAAGACATCCGAACCTTTACATCGACACCAGCGCCGGCTATATCCTTCAAGATGGAGATTACCTTACCGACCGGGAGCGCTCACGCATCCGGCCCTTTTTCATCCGCTGGGCGGACCGCATCCTTTTCGGCTCGGATGCCAACGCCATGTGGGAGACGCTCGAAACGGTGTCCGAGCATGAAATTCGCCGTCACGTTTACAACCACATCCACCCTTTCAAGCGTTTTATCCAGCACCTCTACCTGCCGCAGCCGGTGTTGAGCAAGGTGGCCCACGGGAATTTCGAGAGGTTATTCAAGATGCAGCCTGCCGGAGACTGGTTTTATTGATCGGACAGGCATCCGCTGTAAGCGAGGATAGAAAGGAAAAGGAAATTTTACGATGAAGGCAAAAAAGCAGGAAAGCCTGGAACACATGGTCGGCTCACTGGAGGAAGGCCGCCCCGGGGGGCAGGCAGAATATCTCGAGGCAATCGAAAATGCCTTGAGCGCTTTCGAACAGGCGCTCTCCCAACGGGCCGAGCCGCCTCGGAAATCCGTGCTGAGCCTGGCCGGAAGGCTGGCCGGCCTGCTGGAATCCCAGGCTGCTAAAGGAAAGCCAAAGCTCGATCCGCGCTATGTTCATCGCTGTATCGCCCGGCTCTGCACGGCTAGGTTCGAGCGGCAGAAAGCCCTGGAGCACGCCCGGCTGTATTATGAGCTTACCCCCCAGGATGCGCCCCTTAAGAAACGGGCGGAAGCCTGGATTTTTCTGGCCAAGGCCTGCTACTGGAGCGATGACCAGCAGGGCGCCGTGGAATACCAGCGAAAAGCCCTCGACCTGCTGGACCTGGCCCGTGAGCGCGGAGAATTATCCCAGGAAGAAGAAAAGGGTTGCAACACGGCTTACACGGTCTGGGCTTTCCGCTATGCCCAGAACACCTGTGCCTGGACCGAGGCGGACCGGACTTTCGAGTTCGCCCTGAAGCGCGCCGTTCAATGGGGCGACCCGGGCCTGTTGAGCGCCACTCTCATACTCTACGCGGAGTCCAGGATGTTCCAGGGAGACTGGGAAGCCTGCCAAAGCCTGGGTGCGCAGTGCGTCCGGGCCGCCCTGGCCGCTCCCGGCGGTCCGGTCTCGGACTACCCTTTCTGGATCTGGGGACGCGCCCTGGTGCACACCGGCCGCGCCCGTGAAGCCCTGCCCGAACTGGAAAGAGCAGTCGGCCTGGCCAAAGATACCGGGGATGCGGTGGGCTTATCCGAGGCCCTGATCAGCCATGCCGAGGCTTATCTTGCAACGGGTGAGGGCATAAAAGCTCTGGAGCCGGCGGCCGAGGCTCAGCGGGTGGCCGAATACGCCGGGCTGGGAGTAAACCTCGCCCAGGTTCGGGTATGGCGCTCGTGGATTGAAATGGAAGTGGACAAAACCTCTGCGGTAAAACACCTGGACCCGCTGCACCGGAGCCTGGCGGATTTTGAAAGGCTCGGCATGCGCTCGGGGTGGGCCTGTGCCCTGCACGCCCTGGGTCACGCCCTGGCACTCTGCGGTGGAACGGAAACGGCCGGATTCTATCTCGAACGCGCCGTGCAGGCTTTCAGCGAGTGGGATATGCCCTGGCACCGAGCCCGGGCAAAGGAATCTCTTAAACTCATCGTATAGGATGTAAAGCACCTGATCAGCTTATACCGCAGGCGAAAGGAGAATACCGGAAGCCCCCACCCCTGCTACACTCGTCTCAGGGGGCTTCTCCATTTCAAATCCCGAAAAATCCCTAAACTCTTCACCCGTGGATGTTCCAGATCTTCA
>CAZSTM010000485.1:0-3409 GCA_964609635.1 uncultured Gemmatimonadales bacterium | reverse complement strand
TCGGGGCTCCGGCCTGCAACGACTGTCATGGCAACCACGGCGCTTTCCCGCCGGAAGTCGGCAGCATCGCGCATGTCTGCGGCATCTGCCACGCGGCGAACGCAGAGCTGTATAGCGCGAGCTTACACGCGGAGATTTTCGAAGGCCTGGAAGAACCCGGATGCGAGACCTGTCACGGCAACCACAAGATCCTCCATCCCGATGAAAGCTTCCTGGTTGACGGGCCGGAGGCAACTTGCACAAACTGCCACGAATCAGACGCCGATGATGCGGGATATACGATTGCCCTGGCCATGAAGAATACCCTCGACAGCCTTTCTGCCACGCTGGTCTCGGCAACCAGCCTGGTGGAACTGGCCGAGGGGAGGGGTATGGAGGTGAGCGAGCTGAGATTCGATTTGCGCGATATCCGTCAAACCTTTATCAGGGCCCGAACCACGGTCCACTCCTTTGATGAGGTGAAGGTAAAAGAGGTAGTTGAACCGGGAATGACCCTGGCAGCCGAAGTGATCGACGGGGCACAGCAGTCTCTGGAACAACACCAGCAGCGGCGCTGGTGGCTGGGTGGGGCAACGGTAATCCTGCTGGCACTGATCCTGGGGGTCTACCTGAAAATGCGCCAATTAGAATGAAGGTATTTTCAAAATTTTCTGTCCCATAAAAAAGATCGGCGGACCCAAAAAGGCCCGCCGATCTTTTTTACATAATCCCTCATGCGACACGGCAGCTCGTGCTTGCTTACTTGAGCAGTACCATCTTACGTGTTTGCACGAACTGGCCGGAGCGCATCCGGTACAGATAAACGCCACTGGCCAGGTGACGTCCTCTGGCATCCGTGCCGTCCCAGAGTATATGGTAGGTGCCTGCATCTTTGGTTTCATCTACCAGGGTACGCACGAGACGCCCGCGGATGTCAAAGATATCCAGCCGTACGGAAACCGCGTTACCCTCCGGTACACTGTAGCTGATAGTAGTGGCCGGGTTGAACGGGTTGGGCGAGTTCTGATCGAGCGCAAAAGCCTTAGGCAGACTGGACGCTCCGACCTTTCCATAAAGAGCGATACGGAAAGCGGCTTCCTGCTCTTCGGTCAGGTCCATCTGCGCCATCATCTGTTCGATGTACTCGATCTCGGACTGGCTCAGGTTGTCTAACCTGGAAACATTCAAAGGACCGCTCTGGCCTGCGGCAGCCAGTAATGCCGAAGCATCCGAGCAAGTGCCACCCATTATATGTCTAAGCAAAGAGATTGCATCGGCACCGTCACTGGTGCCGTCGCCGTTGATATCTCCCGCCGGATCCTCTGGATCGGCCCGCTGAATCAGCAGCAGCTTGATCACATCCACGATGTTGATAACACCATCCTCGTTAATGTCGCAGACCGGGCCGGGAATAACTCCGCCCAGATCCGCGAGGGCATCCGAGAGGATAGCAACTGCCAGAGCCGGATTGTGAACACCCTTGCTGCCGTCCTGGGCGAAAACGTACCAGTTGAAGGCGGCATTCATCTCGGCTTCGGTAATCGTGCCGGCCTCCATATCAGCCTCGCTGTAGAGCGGGGCGCCCCTCAGGTAGCTCGCAGCTTCCTCGCCGTAGACCGGCAGCAGCGCTTTGATCTCATCCAGCAGGGTGGTAACCAGGGTCTGGACTCCGTGGTAATCGAGGTCCTCGCCGACGTTGTGGCAGTCGCTGCAGGCCTCGGTCAGGTGGATTTCTTCGTCAAGGCCTTCCTCGGGATTTGCCGTGGCGTGCATCATGAAAGTGTGGCCGCCTATCCAGTGCTCCCTCAAACTGTCACTTGCAGCAGCCATGTGGCAGCCCACGCAGCGTCCCTCGACAATAGTACCGTGGGCATTGACCTCAGGGTACTCCCTGCCCGGATAACGGTAGCCGATCGTGCCGTTAAGCACGTCGGTCTGGTGCGACTCATGCGGCCGTGTTCCGGTTACATCACTGCCCGCACGCGCGTGATGGCAGACGTCGCAGGCGTGGTCCGGAGTGCCGTCGCTGGCGTACTTGGCCACACCGAGGGAGTCGATAGATGAGTAAGCTTCGACAGCGCGAAGCTGATGTTCGCCTTCAGCGCTGTGCGGGTCGTGGCAGACCACGCAGGTCTGCCCCATCGGGTTCTTGTAAGGAGCCGTGGATTCGTGACTGTCACTGAGGTTGACCTCTAAAAAGCCCTGAGCCGTGTGGCAGGGCACGCAGCTTCCGCTCTCGGCGAAATGTTCGTCCGGCTCCAGCTCGGCCCCATGGGCTCCATGTCTCCACTGGACAGTACCAATATGACGAGTCTCCTCCCAGTGGCAGTAGGCGCAGACTCCATCATCCACAGATACGCCGATCGGTCCAGTAGCCTTGTGCTCGCTTCCCGGTCCGTGGCAGCTCTCGCACTGGACGTTGGCCAATTGAGCGGTCTGTGGATAGTTGGCGACAAAATCGTCAAAAACGCCCTCTTCCAGAGTTTCCGGGAACGTCCATCCCTCCTCGCCCGCCACGTCGTCAAAACCGCCGTTAACGGCAAGTGAGTCGAAGCCCACTGAGTGGCACTCGAGGCAGGATGGGGCGTAGTGACTGCTGGCCGTGCCGTTCAGCCCGCCCTCCATTATGCTGGCGTGGCCGGTCAATTCCCATTCAGCCACCTTTTCCTGATGGCATATTCCGCACTGCGGAAAGGAAGGCATGGCCCCGCCGATAGTTCCGACACCCACATAGGTTGCCCCGGTGATGGTAATCTCATCGGTAGTAGTCACAGAATCCGTGAAGCTGAGAGTCACCACGTAGGAACCAACCATGTCGGGAATCAGGTAAACCTCACGGTCGGTTGTGCCGCTCAAGGTGGAGGCGGAGCCGTCCGGTGCGACCAGGGACCAGGAGTAGGTGCCCTCGAACGCGCTTTTCATGTAGACGGGCTGTCCCACCCCGATAACGTCCAGCGGCGTGGAGCGCTGTGTATCCAGATGCAGGTCGTGAGCCTCCTGCGGTGAATAGCCTACCAGCTTAATAACCGCCTCGGATCCCGAAGCCTGAGCGACAACCAGCATGCTCAAACACAGGGCTGTTAACATAGAAAATAGCTTATTTGTTATTTTCATAACCTCCCTCTTATTGTAAAGAAAGGATTTTTTTCCAAATAACAGTAACAAAGCATAAAAAAATTGAAGAAAAAGGGGAGAGCGGAAACGTTCACCGGTTAAGTAATCGCTTCTTAGTAAATCTTTTCCGGGCGTCACCTCCTGCGGTTAAATTGTGCAATCAAATGGCTGCGGCGCTGGGGTTTTATCCATACACATTATCTCTCTGTTAGTATTCACGAAGCAAAATAGCTAGAGTTAGGCAGTTTATGACTAACCGAATAAAAAATTATTGCCCTTTTAACCGGGAGAAATTTGATAAAAAGACAAGTAAAAG
>CAZSTM010000484.1:0-3418 GCA_964609635.1 uncultured Gemmatimonadales bacterium | reverse complement strand
AAGGTTGCTGTGAATGCTCAATGAAAGATTGGCCGTTGCAGTATCCGGAGTATCGGGTCTAAAAGTGAGCTTAAGGGTTTTCTCTTTTTCGTTCGGTTTCTTGGAAAAAAACATACTATCCGCAGATATGGAAAAAAACCTCGTATCATCGAGCTCGATCTCCAGCTTCATCGAGAAGGTATCCATATAAGCGATTTTAACTTCCCTCACACTTTCGCGTCCGATAAAAGCAGGCTCGAAAACAATGACACCACTGGTGTCCACCACTTCGATTGAATCCTGATATATCAGTATCATAGCCTCGCCGACCGATACCTCGACCGGTACGATGAGAAGGTCACCTTCGCAGCCTGCGATCGGTATCAATAATAAAAACGCCAGCCGGAGAAACCGGGCCGACCGGAGGAGTGGCTTAAGATAAGTTTGGAGTATATAAATTTTCATCGCTTAGGGCAGGTGGTACAATTTGCGATTGGGCGGCAAGTGAAAAAACTTCCTTTTAAACGCCACGGACATTAAGGCCGATGCCTCCGGGTCGCTTTTCCTGTAAAAAAAGCGGCCGACTAAAATATTACTTTAACCCGTGGCTTTAGCTCGACCAGAAAAAATAAACTTCCTTGGCTTACTTAGTCAAGCAAAGTTTTTAATCCTGTACTCGATTTAAGAGGATGAGGCGATTTCCCGCTACAGGCCTGCCGGCACCTTCCCATGCACCGCCGCCGCGCACTCTGCCTGGAGTGGACACCCGGGAAGGTTTTGTCCAGGGAAATATAACTTACCCGCAAAATATGGGATAAAAAAACCCCACACTGCTCTTTCGAACGAACCGGTTCCCAGCACACCGGGACTGGTTCTAGCAGGGGTGAGGGGAAGAAGGACTGGATGTTCCGACCGCTGGTATTTTCTAACTCAGTTATGGTCCATCAAATATTCGATGGTCATCAAGTTGGCCAGGCACTCCATGATCTCTTCCGGAGTATTGTTACAGGGGCGCCTGCACTCTTTGCACTTGAGCTTCAGTTCTTCAGCTCGATTGAGAAGATCGCCTTGGATGAGACTCAGATATTCGGCTTCCACTTAATCGCACCGCCATGAAAAAAGGTTGATCTATAAATAATGGTTCATCGTCTTTGCATTAATTAAACCTAATGGCAAGCTCATCGCCTGAGTAAAAAAGCACCCATATTTTAATAAATATATAACACCTTGCCTCATAAAGCAATAGCCAGTCAAAATTAATTAAACTCACCTAAACCTGGATTATTCATAAAAAAAGTATTTGTCTCACTAAAGAATGTCATACAGTCAGACATTACAGGCTTCTCAAATTTTTGAATCGCGGATGATACGGATAAAAGATTTGATTTCACGGATAACCCCGCACACAATCCCAAAGACAGTGGCCGGGTGGTGGGGATCCGTGTAATCCGTGCTACATCTGTGTGATCCGTGATTCCGAAAGCCAGGAAAAACAAAAACTTAAGTTATTTTGCATGAATAATCCGGGCTAAACCGACGAGCTATTTCACCGGGGCCGGACAGGCTACAGATCAGAGATCAACGGAAATTATCCAGCAGAGGTCGGACATCCCGCGGCTGAGAAGGCCTGCCGTTCAGCGGCCCGTCTTTAAGTACAGTTACATTATCCGCCATTGCCGGGCGAACCGACTTGTAAAGAACCCCTATCGGGAAACCGTCCTCCCACTCCAGTGACTTTTTCCAGGCCGCGATCCTGTCCGTAGGATCGTAACTCTTGTCCTGTGCAATGTCGTAGGAATGTTCGCGGTACCATTTAAGGGTATTCACTTTATTATAGGTCACGCAGGGTTGGAGCACCTCGAGGAAAGATAAACCCTTGTGCTCGATGGCCAGCTGCATCATTTCCACCATATGGGTCATCTCGCCGGTATGAGTGCGAGCCACAAAGGTAGCATTGAGTGAAACGGCCACTGCTACGGGATTGAACCGCTCGTGGCAGACCCCCTCTGGAGTGGTACTGGTGACAAAGCCTTTATCGCTGGTCGGCGAAGCCTGGCCTTTGGTCAGGCCGTAGACCTGGTTATTGTGGGTTATGTAAGTAATATCCGGGTTACGGCGCACCGCGTGGAGGAAATGGTTGCCTCCCTCAGCGAAGGCATCGCCGTCGCCGCCGAATACGAAGGTTTTAATTGTATGGTTGGCGAACCGGGATCCGGTAGCCATGGGCAGGGCGCGACCATGCAAGCCGTTGAGCACATTAGCCCTGGTATACAGGGGCAGTTTGGCCGCCTGGCCGATGCCCGAGTACATAACCACCTGGTGCGGAGCGATACCCAGCCCGACCAGGGCCTGTTTGATCCCGTTAAGTATTGCGAAATTGCCGCAGCCCGGGCACCAGGTGGTATCAATGCCTTTATAATCCATAATCTCAACCATTTATCCTCCTCACACGAAATGCTTTAAGATGTCATTTACGCTGAACGGGCGACCATCGTATTTGAGAATGGTCTCGGTCGCCTGGATTCCGGTTTCGGCACGCATCAGGCGCGCCATCTGGCCTTGCGAGTTGTTCTCTGCCACTACAATTTTCTTGTGGCTGTCGAGATGTTTTTTCAATTCCTCGGAAGGGAACGGCCAAAGGCGGGTAAGCTGGATCAGAGAAATTTTTTCACCGTCTGCGCGCAAGCGGTCCACGGTTTCCCTTATCGCTCCATAAGTCGAACCCCAGCCGATGAGCGCAGTCTGTGCGCCGGATTCAACATCCGCTTCCAGGCCGGGATAATCATTCACCTTTTCCAGTTTCTTCCAGCGCTTGTCCACCATGGCGGTCCTCAGTTGCGACTCCTCGGTGATATGGCCGGTTTCATCGTGCTCATCCCCGGTACTGCAGACCAGAGCGGTTCCCTGTCCCGGCCAAGCCCTTGGAGAGATACCGTCCGGAGTCAATCTGTAGCGTTTATAGTCGGCTCCCAGGGCAAGCTCCTCCGCCGAGGCCAACAACCCCCGGTCCACCTCCACACGGTCGGTCGGCAAATAATCCACTGTCCAGTAAGAGCTGGCCAGATGGTGGTCGCTCAGGATTATCACCGGAGTCTGAAGTCGGTCGGCGAGGTTAAAAGCGTCCACGGTCAGTTGAAAGGCGCTTTCGGGTGTGGTGGGGGCCAGAACTACCCGAGGGAACTCTCCCTGGGAAGCAAATACTGTAAAGAGCAGGTCACCCTGCTCGGTGCGGGTGGGCATGCCGGTGGACGGACCGGGCCTCTGGGCGTTCAAAACGACCAACGGAACTTCCACACAGGCCGCCAGACCGAGTCCCTCGGACATCAGGCAAAAACCCCCGCCGCTGGTTCCGACCATGCTGCGCACCCCCATGTAAGAGGAACCGATGGTCATGTTGATAGCCGAGATTTCATCCTCGGCCTGTTCGACCACTATCCCG
>CAZSTM010000483.1:0-3420 GCA_964609635.1 uncultured Gemmatimonadales bacterium | reverse complement strand
CTCGATAACAGCCTTTCTCTTAAGATCATACTCCTCTACCGGTTGACTGATTGAGTCCGAGAGAGGCTCCCTGCCGACATCCTTCCAGACTTCCGCATACAAATTCTAAAATTCCAATTGACAGGCTTGACCTGCCTGCATAGTTTCAATATTGTTCTAAGGAAAGACTGGATAAAGAATTATTTACAAAATCAGCCTGTGTACTATATCCGTAAATTTGGCATCGCGGTCATTGTAACTTTGTTTTCCGGTGCCATAAAAAACGGGGAGGCAACTTGCCAGTAATCGCAATCTGCAGCCTGAAAGGCGGCACGGGTAAGTCCACTATTGCCCTGAACCTCGGCAGCGCACTATCGACCAGGGAAAGAAAAGTTCTGGTTATTGACTGCGATCCGCAGGGCACGGTTTCCGAGTGGCAGAAAACCCGCAAGCAAGAGGAACCGGCAATCATGGTACAAGCCATAGCCGGTCTGCATGAGCAAATTCACAAGACTGGGCCTGTCTTTGGATTTTCTGTTATCGTCGACACCCCGCCGGCAAATACCGAGGCAACACGTTCGGCGATCATGGCGGCCGACAAGCTCATTTTGCCGGTAACGCCCGGGATGCCGGATGTCTGGAGCACGGAAAAGCTATTGGAGCTTTACCAGGAGGCCAAGCGGTATAAACCCACTCTCGAGGCGCGGCTGCTCATAAATAAAATCGACCGCCGGACTAAGCTGGGCCGGACTTTCAGGGCTTTCCTGGTGGACAAGTTTGGTCTGGAAGTAGCGAACAACTTTGACCTGGACGTATTCAAAACTGAAATAACTTCGCGCACAGCTTTCAGCAAGGCCTATATCCAGGGGCTGACTATCGACAATTATCAGCCAAGGAGCAAAGGGGCGGCTGAGTTCAAGCGATTGACAAAGGAAGTTCTATCCTGGCATAGAAGATAAACGATTTCAAAAAACCCGGACCTACGACATTTATCCGTTTACAAACTTTTTACATGGGGAAACCATGAAAAGAGCGTTGGTACCGATCTTTCTTCTTTTGCTTATCCATACCCTGGCTTTTTCACAAAGTGGAAAAAGGATGAAAGTATTTATCTCGGTCGATATGGAGGGGATAACCGGGGTAGCTAATTGTGAAGAGGTTACCAGAGATGGAAAAGATTTCGATTATTTTCGCAAGATAATGACCAAAGAAACAAATGCAGCCATAGAAGGCGCTTTAGAAGCCGGAGCCGCCTAAATCTTGGTAAGGGACTCACACGCCGGTGCAAGAAACATCTTACCGGAAATGTTGAATAAAAATGCAAAGCTGCTTCGTGATTGGTCCGGCGGGTACAAGAGTATGATGGAGGGAATCGATGAGACCTTCGATGCGGTGATTTTTATCGGCTACCATGCCAAAGCAGGAACGCCGGATGCTATTCTCGAACATACTATGAGAGAACTTGTTACGGATGTTGCCATCAACGGGATCAGTCTGCCTGAAGCGGGAATTAATGCCCTGATAGCCGGTAGTTACGATGTGCCGGTTGTGTTTTTATCGGGAGATTTAGCTGTATGCAAACAAGTCAAGAACTTGCTGGGAGAAGTTGAAACGGTTGCAGTCAAAGAGGGGATAGGAAACTCCGCTTTGAACATCCACCCGGAAGTAGCGCAGGGAAAAATCCGAGCGGGCGTCAAGAAAGCTTTACTGAACCGGAAGAAATACAAACCTTATAAGTTAAAACCTCCGTATGTACTGGTTCTCAGGCTTAAACAGGAAGAACTGGTCAGGGCAAAATCCTTCTATCCGGGTGCTAAAAGAACAGGAGATTGGGAGCTTACCTACCAAAGCCATGATCTACTTGAAATCATAAAAGCCTTAAGCCGGATGCTTTGATGAGGGCAGGAGCGGCGGCTGTTATTACCATCTGCAGTTGCCGGGGGAAAAGAGATAAGCGCTGTCATTTAGATTTTATATTAAGCCAATCTCTCTGAACAAACCCTGACGGACAATAAATCCTGAATAACAAACCTATATGACCTTGACATATATAAACTTTCAGTTTCGGAGGAAAAAATGAAAGACAGGCTTGGCGTTGGATTTGTCGGGGCCGGATTTATAGCCAATTTTCACATTCGCTCCTGGCAGGGTGTTCGGCATGCCGATATAGTGGGTATCGTGGACCGTACCGAATCGAGAGCGCGGGCCGCGGCGGAGAACTGCCGTGCATACGGTGTGGGCGATGCCAGGGTTTTCAGCAGTGTTTCCGACATGGTAGCCGACCCTGAGGTGGACGTTTTATGGATTTGCATACCCAATAATTTCCGCATACTCCTGATGAAAGAGATTGTCGAGGCAATCGAGTCCGGCCGGGGAAAGCTTGTCGGGGTGGCCTGCGAGAAGCCTCTGGCGGTCAATGTTCAGGAAGCCCGTGTCATGCTGGAGCTGGTCGAGCGGGCGGGGATTCTTCACGCCTACCTGGAAAACCAGTGTTATGCACCAGCTGTCAAACGCGGCAGGGATATCCTCTGGCGAAGGGGCGCCGCGGTTACCGGCCCGCCCTTTCTGGCCCGCTGCGCAGAGGAACACTCCGGCCCCCATGAACCCTGGTTCTGGAAAGGGGACGAGCAGGGCGGAGGAGTGCTCAACGACATGATGTGCCACTCGATAATGGCGGCAATGATTCTTTTGAGCGATCCGGCCGCGCCCAAGAACTCGCTCTGTCCGAAAACAGTCAATGCCGAGATCGGCTGCCTGAAATGGGCCCTGCCCGAGTACGCGGACAAGCTGAAAAAAGACAGCGGCGGCCAGGTGGACTATGCCAGACACCCCGCAGAGGACTTTGCCCGCGCTACGGTGACTTTCGAGGACATCAAAGGTAGAAAAGCGGTTGCCGAGCTATCCACCAGCTGGAGCTATGTGGGACCCGGCCTGCGGCTCAATTTCGAGGTCATGGGGCCCGAGTACTCAATGGACTCTTCCAGCCTGAACACCGACCTTAACATCTTTTTCAGCCGCAATGTTACCGGGTGCCAGGGAGAGGACCTGGTGGAGAAACAGAACGCCGAACAAGGCCTGATGCCGGTAGTGGCCTGCGAGGAGGTAGTTTACGGGTACACCGAGCAGAACCGCCAGGTGGTTCGCTCCTTCCTGGCCGGAAGTCAGCCGGAAGTGGATTTCACCCACGGACTGCTGGTAACCCAGATCTTGATGACAGCCTACATGTCCGCGGAACAGGGCAGGAAACTCACCTTCCCGCCCCCGGGACTGGATGATTTCGTGCCCGCGGTGGCCAAAGGCACCTGGAACCCGGGCGACCTCACCCTGGGCCTGTCGCCTGAGGTTTGATTGTCCGCAGATTACGCAGATTAAATCCCCCTGTCTCCCAGTAAATAGGATTTCACAAAATTAGGTTTTTGGGTTTCGTGCTCAATTATTAAG
>CAZSTM010000482.1:0-3426 GCA_964609635.1 uncultured Gemmatimonadales bacterium | reverse complement strand
CCAGCATCCGCGCACCGGAGGATTGATCGAAGTCTTGACCTGCCCAGAGAGATTCTGCTGCCAATGAATTTCCGACTGTAGAATCCGATTTTTGCCGCTCGAGTACCTGTGCTTCTTTTTGCCTCGGCACCTGCCGTAACAGACCGGTTTCACTGCCTAGATACAGTAACAATAAGAGGGCAAGTATAAGCAGGAGGATTTTATTTATCCCGGTTTTCAACACCCCTCCAAAATTTTACTTAATTTATTTATTCAAAATATCTCCGAATCAATTAGTACAGATTATTCATAAAGTCAAACAAAAATGGAAATAAATAGTTACTTATAAGCCATCCGGGTATTCGACCCGCACCAGGGTCAGTCCCGCCGCCGGGGCAGGCACGGCCAGACTCATGCGCCCGGGCACCTCGAGCGCGCGGCTGAAATCCTGGAGTTCGGCGCGATTTTCGGCTACCGCCAGCATGGCACCCACCAGCATGCGAACCATTCGGCGCAAGTATCGGTTGCCCTCGATCTCGAAAGCGAGTTTCTCATCTGCAACAGTCCACCGGGCGCGAAAAATTTCGCAGTCATGGTGTTTCCGGTGGCTTTCACCCATGGAGAAAGTGAAAAAGTCGTGTTTTCCTACCAGCAAGGAAGCGCACTCGTGAAGGAGCGCCGCGCCGGGGAGCCCGGTAGAACGGACCCAGTGAGTTCTTCTGAGCAGCACGCTTTCCGCCAGGCGGACATCCGCCAGGCAGTAACGATAACACTTGGCGACAGCCGAGTAACGGGCGTGGAAGTCGGCTTGAGCTTCTCTTGCCTGGCGCACCCGAATATCCTCGGGCAATCTGGCGTTGAGCGCGCGCTCGATTACCTCACAGGCGAGACTCGAACCGGTGTCGAAGTGGGCCACCTGGCCGAACGCATGCACGCCGGCATCGGTCCTGCCGGCGCCGGTCACTCTGATAGATTCTCTCAGCACCTGATTCAGGGCGCACTCCAGCTCGCCCTGAACAGTGGGCTCATCCGGCTGGAATTGCCAGCCCCGGTAGTCCGTACCGTCATAGGCCACGGTAAGCCTGATGCGCCGAAGCGGGTCTCCTTCGGAGAGGTTTTTTTCCTCCATAGGCATTATTAACTCGAAAACGGAAATCTGACAATGAACAAATTTTTTAGATGCTTGCCTTTAATATGAAAAACTGTCGGTCGAGCGTCTGCTGAAAAGGCGAACCGCTCCTGTTTTAAACCTTCAAATTTGTTATAACCACCAGGCGCAGGTAAAAATCAAAGCCAGGGAGAACAGGGCAATACCGAGCTCCCAGGCTGCCGGACGAGCCGGACTGACTACAAACGAGGCGCGGAAAGGGTTGTATCCCCTGGATATCAGGCTTAAAGCCAGAAGCTCCGACTGATAGAGAGAATAATGCATGTAAAGGGCCATGGCATCAAGAATCCGGCCAAGCTTGCGGGAATATTTTTTTGGGCGCCCGGTTTGCTTTTGAACCAGAATGTCCCTCATCTTCAACTGCCGGTGGAAGTTTCCGATCCTGGCAACCGAGTCCGGGAAAAAACGAAGGATCAACCCCACAGTGAAAGAGAACTCCCGCACGGGCAGTCTTTCGAACTCCAGGGGTCGTAACAGGTAACTCAGCGCCTCCACCACTCTGAGCGGGGCGGTGCACAGGGTCATCCAGGTGGCTGCCAGCCACAACAGGACCAGTTTTCCGCACAGAAGTGCCGATTTTGCAGCCCCGCTCATCAGCCCTCCCATCAAGTAGTCGCCTGAGCGCAGGATCTCGGAGAGGATATAATATATCGACACCGCCAGTACGATATAAATTAAACTTTTGGCCGATACCAGCATCTGCCGGATAAAACCTCCGCCAAGCACGGTCCAGATTACCAGCAGTGCGCACAAAAGGCCCAGGCCGGCGAAAGTATCCACGGCCCACACAGCTACCGAAAGCGCCCCGACCATCCCCACTTTGAGCCTGGCATCCAGCAGGTGAGCCGAGGATTTACCGGGGAGGTATCTGCCCGGCATGATGTCGTTCAATAAAGCCATATAAGTACAGGTTAATTATCTTCAGATTAATTATCTTCGGAATATACGGATTATACGCAGATAGTGCCGCCGATGATGCCTTATATCGATATAAATCATTCGGGGAATGAAATTACCCATTCAGGGACACCCTCAAGCCGCCTGTTTTTTATAAAAGTCGGGAAAAATAACCTTATAACCTGCGCGAAAGCTTGTCAATAAAAACCTCCGGGACAATTGACAGCGGGTGCGCCCGGCAATATATTCGCTTACTCTACAAAAAGCCTTACATTTCAACAGACTTACAATATTTACCACCAGCCGGACAAGAGGACAATTCGATGGATCGGCCCAACCCCGTCTCCACGGAAAAACATATCGAAACAGCGGATCAAAAGGCCGCTTTAGACAAGCTGGTTCTGCGAGCGCAGCAGGCGCTCAGAGACCGTAAGCCGATAGCGGAAGCCCTCTCCGGGTCCGAGATCGATTCCCTGAGCAGGAGATACAGCCGTTTCGAGGACGAGTTCGACGATGAGGGCTACCTGGTCGGCAGCCGACACCTGGTGAACAAAGTGGCCACACCCAGGCCGTATCTTCACCTGATCGCCAGCAACCACTCGAGAGAGTACGGGGTCTACAGCTCATTCTGGGACCAGAGCGGCGCCGGGTTTTCCTGTCTGGATTCCGTGCTGGCCGGGCCGATAACCTCCCACAAAGATGTCTCCTATGTGCCCACCGCCCCTCGCTCAACCGACCACCGTCACTTCTACCTGCGCGAGGAACCGCCAGGGGAGAGCGAAGCGGCCGATATCTGGCACGTGTTTCCCCAGCGGGGACGCGAGGAAGAGGCTTACGATAAGTTTATCTGCGAACAGGGACTGGGCACGGTGCGGATCTCTTCCGAGCGCAACCGGATGGCGGCCGAGCTGCTGGTGTTTGTACCGGTTGATGATCCCCTGGAGGTCTGGCGGATAACTCTTACCAATCTGGATGAGCGCAGCCGCAGGTTGAAATTTTTCCTCCGGATTAACTGGGGGCTGGAATCCTATCCGGCCTATTATTTCGACCCTCGGGTGGTCGGTATGGGCCGCAGGTATGAAAAACTCCATGCCCTGGCGGCCCTGAACCGGGACCAGAACAACAGGCACCCCCGCACGGGTTTTCTGATGAGCAGTGGACCTTTCGATGGTTTCGACATGGCGGCCGAGGATTTTACCGGCGGAGGATATTTCCGCCTGTTCCCCCGGGCGGTGGAACAGGGCAACTGCAGCGGTTCTCTGGGCGTTCAGCCTTACCTGGGCATGATCGCCGCCATGCAGTTCGACCTCGAGCTGAAAGCCTCTCAGAGCCGCACACTGGATTTTCTCCTCGGAGTTACCGATCACGACCGGGCCAAGGGA
>CAZSTM010000481.1:0-3428 GCA_964609635.1 uncultured Gemmatimonadales bacterium | reverse complement strand
AAAATAAATCTGGCACCTTGTCAATTCTTGCCAGTTTTGGTGTGAACTTATGGCTTTCCGGGCATTCATGGCTTTGGGTAGTGATTTGCGTAAAAGCTCCAGCCATAGGTGTTTGGATCGTTTCCAATAAGTTACGAAATCTCTAAAAGCATGCCGGAATCTGCTTGACCTGCAAGAGGTCGCTCACTTTGAATCCAGTATCGCCCACCATTAATTCTGTCTAAAAATACTCTTTCCGACCTGCCCCTTATCAAAATAGCCGCTTTATACGTCTATTCATCAAATTCTAAAAATTCAACAGGCGCACCGTTATCTACTATAAAAGCAACCCTGACACCTTTTGCAGGGCTGTTTGGTTCTATAATAACCTCCTTGCCCTCAAGCTCCGCTTCGAGGTCGGTAACTTTGAATGCAATGTGAGGAACAGTTTTCACCAGCTCGGGAAGCGGGCTGTCCGGCTCAAACCTCATCCACTCAACGCCATAAGGGCTGGTATCGAACCCGGAGACATACATCTTAAAATCTTCCAGATAAGTCTCATTATTGCGTTTGATATCTGTAGGTATACCCAGGTGGTGATACTCTCTGCTCATTGTCGTCCATCCTTTACGAATCCATTCTCCTGCCGCCTTATGGCATCTATCTAATTTGCAGCAAGGTAGAGCACGGCATCGCCCTTGAAAGGCGCGGTCAGGGCATGCCGACCCCCGCCCGGAACGGTTTCCCCCGGGGTGATCTCCCCGGTGGACGGGTTGAACCATTCCACGGTGAAACTGCCGGAAACCTCGCAGAGGTCCACGCTGACCCAGGGTCCCCGGGGCAGGTAAACCAGATACTCCGCGCCTTCCGGAGCGGTATTCGCCAGGCAGTAACCCGAGGAGGCCAGGCCGCACTGCGGGGTCATCGCCGCCAGGTTCATTTTGTCGGCATACATCCTTGCGTAACCCATGTTGAAACGCAGCACCTCCCAGTAGGGATCCGGCAAACCGGCCCGGGGCCTGTTGCGTGTCGGCACATACCAGGGCGTGGGGTCGAGATAGGGATCCATGAACATCAACTGGTTGCCGCGCGTAAAATTCTTCCAGACCCAGGCGCGCATCCCATCTTCGCCTGCCGCCTGGAGTCCGGTGTAAAAGAAGGAATGGTCGGTATCGTTCAGGATCACTTTGCTGCCGTCCGCAGCCGGCGGGTCGGTCTGAAACCCTCCTTGTGCGTTCGGTGAAATCCAGTGGGCGGGACTGTCGAACAGCACCGGGTTACTCCCCTGGGGCCACTGGACAGTCATGCCCACCGGATGCTGCCTGGGCTTTCCGGTCTCGTATTCCTTGATGAACTCGATCATATGGTACTGCCACAGGTTGTTTGCTGCGCCGCCGCCGTCTTCGTTGGTAATCTCATAAAGCACATTGTCCAGATCGTTGAGGGTGTCGATCACCTTGCGCACGTAGCTCTCCTGGACGGCTGTCAGGGCGGGGTACTCCAGATTGCGCGTTTCCAGGCCTTTCCCGTCTCCATCGGGATCACCGTCGATCCCGTTAATGTTGTTCGCCAGGTTGAGGGGATGGCCTTTCCAGGGATCGTCGTGTCCCTTGGCCACGATACTGAAGCCCTGGAAGAGCATGACTATCACATAAATCCCGCTGTCGCCCGCGGCGCTTACCCGGTCTCGCAGCCTGTCGAAATAAGCCTGATTGAATTTATGCAGATCGAACTTTGGGCTCCCGTCCAGAGCCTTGCCCGGGCCGGTGCCCTCATAGGGCATGGGCTGGTGACGGTAGGTGATTACACCGGTGGAATCGAAGGAGAAGGCGTTTTCCCAGGCCCACAGGCGAAAACAGTTGTGTCTGCGGGCTTTCAAAAAGCTTAAGAAATCCCCGAAGTCGAAAGCCGGCATAGGATGAGTGGGCAGGCGGATGATATCCACCAGGTTGTTCCAGGTATGCGACCCGGCCAGGAACACAGCCTTCCCGCTGCCGTCGGTAAAATAGCGCGGATTGCCGGGAAGCACCCTGAGCGGTCCACCTGTCGATTCGGCAAAACAAGCTGAAGATAAAATCAGGACAACTGCAAAGGCCGGAATAGATAAGGTTCTGGTGTGCATGCTTTCCCCCGGGATAGTGGTTACGCCGCACGAACTCCCAAAGTCAGGTTTCCAATATACCAACCAGGGAGGTCAAGGCAGCCTGGTGCAGTGATTGGAATGACAGTAAAAAAAGATAGCCGTCGTCAGGCGGGTCGGCAAGGAAGTCAAAAGTTGTTCAGGAGTCCTGGGGGAGCGCTTACCTCCAATCCGGTATCGCCCCTTGAATTCTCTCGCAACTAGTGGTACCCTTATTGGAGGCAGGTCACTTTCTCTTTTTTCTTAAACCCTCCACTTCCGGAGAGCATATGTACAGAATATCCAATTCTATCTTATTTATTCTGCTCGCAGTCGGGATAAGCTTATCGTTCAACTGCGCAAAACAGGAAGATGCTTCGCAGCATGAAACCGGGCAAATGGGTACCCTGCTGAAGAATAAGGGCTGGTTTGTCAGCGCACTGCCCAGCTCGATACGCTTGAATCCGGTCAGCGGGAAAATAATCGAGGACCGGCAGGATATTTATCAGATGAGGCCTTTGGGCGACCTGCTTAAACAAAACTGGGTTTACGACGGCGACACCGTAAGGCTGCACGCGGCGCGCGGTGAATATGTCTCCTTTCAGCTTGTTATCGGCCGGGCGGCGGAAGACACGCTGAAAGATGTTTTTGTCGAGGTGGCTCCTTTTTCCATGTCCGGGAACACCCTGGAATCGGAACCGGAGCTTTTCCTCGAGTGGTCCGTGAAAGTAAATACCATATCCCGGGGCTACCAAAAAAGCTCATACGGTCCGGGGTGGTACCCCGATGCTCTTATCCCGTTCGAGACTATACAGGCGGCAAGCCGCACGGGAAGGCTTACCTACCCGTTGACCCTGCCCGATTTCCGCAACCGGATCGACGGACAGCGCTGCCTGCTGATCTGGGTCGACCAGTTCGTGCCTTTCGAGCGCGAGAAAGCTCCCGGCGGCTTCTACCGGAGCACTGTCAGTGTGGAAGTGGATGGAGACACTGCAAAACTGCCTGTTGTGCTTAAAGTCTGGGACTTTGCAGTGCCGAATGAGAACAGGCTGACCGGCAACATCCAGCAGAGTGGGTTCGTACGCAGGCTGGATCAGGACCGTGAGCTGGAATTGTACCAGCTGTTCAAGCGGCACCGGGTTATCCCCACCGATCCCAGCTACCGGCCCGGCTACAGCGTTTCGGAGTCGGGCAAGCTTACTATCGACTGGTCTGATTTTGATTCAAGGCTGAAAAAATATTTCACCGGCGAAGCTTTCACCGGGGAGTACGGCTACCAGGGACCGGGTTACGGAGAGCCTCTCGAAATTTTTGTTCTCCCCTTCAATTG
>CAZSTM010000480.1:0-3431 GCA_964609635.1 uncultured Gemmatimonadales bacterium | reverse complement strand
CCCGGCTTCCAGGAGCGCCTGACAAAGTTCCCGGTCGTTGGTCGCGGCCGGCCGGAACCGTGCGATGAGTCTTTCCATCTCCAGGCGACCGATGGTGTAGGTCAACTGGTAGCCCGGCTGGCAGCGGTACTGCAGAATGCACTGGGCGGCCAGCTCTCCTTTCCAGCCGAACTCCGCCAGCAGCGCCGCCGCGCGAGCATCATCCAGTTTGCCCAGGTGGAGACCCAGATCGCAGATAGAGCGCAGGCAACGCTGATACTTTCTGCGTTCAAGGCACATCAGTTCGTTGGGTCGGGTAAAATAACCCAGGTCGGCCATGCGCTGCTCGGCCCAGCAGGACCAGCCCTCGTAAAAAAGAGCGTTTTCGCTCTGAGAGCGGATTGCGGATTTCAAATTCCTGCGAACCGTATCCAGGTGGTGATGACCGGGAAAAGTTTCATGTACGGTAATGTAGCGATAGTCGGAATGCATGGCAAGGCGGGTATTGGATTTGCCGCCGGCTCCCTCGAAACCCACAAAGAAAATCCCCCGACGCTCCGGGCCCACCGGCGCTGCATACGAGGCAGAAGCCCGCAATCCCCGCAGGTAACCCGGCATCTGTCTGAGTTCCGGGATACTGCCGGTGTCGATATCACCGGCCTCGGGTTGTTCTCCAAGCCAGCGGGCCAGGTGATCGAGTTCCGCTCGATACAAATCGATCGGCTCAGCGGGCTTGTCCGGAATCGGCGGAGAGTCCACTGCCGCCAGCCTCCATTGTCGGGCCCGGTATCCCAGGCGAACCGCACCCTGATGAAGGTTTCCGATAAGACGTTCGCGTTCTTCCAGCAGAAGATCGTAGAGATCCTCGGGATCTTTTTTCAATCCGAAAGCGCTCTCCAGCAGCAAGGAGTAACGTTCTCGGCCCAGAGACTCCGGCTCGCCTGAAAGATCGAGCCTCGCGAGGCGGCGGTTAAATTCGGCTGCCGCATCACCTAAGGCCTCAAGCTCAAGCAGTGTCTCCGAGCGGTCTGCGCCCGGGAGGGCCCGGGCAAGCTCTTCGAGAAAATCCCTGAAATTGGCCGACCAGACAAGCCCCTGTTCCCTGCTCTGAGGGCTTGCCCTTAATACCTGGCCGGTCCCGCAGCGGAAAAGTTCGACCGCCGCCCGGATTCGTCCGACCAGGCAGCCCGGGTCATCGGCAACCAGGGCCAGGCCATGAGCGGCTATCCTGAAATAAAGGGCCGGGTCCCTCAGATGGAGTTTTTCCACCTCGAAGGCGCGGATAAAGTTCTTTGCGTGCATTTTCAACAGCCAGGCATCTATCTGCAAATCGAGATTTTCAGCTTCCGCTTCTGCCAGTTTACCGGCAACCTCCAGGGCCCGGCCCGACCTTGTAATTGCCTCCTCGATAAGTCCGGCGGACAAATCCTCCATGGCCGTGCGGTAGTTAAAGGACTCCTCGATCAGGGGGAAAAAAATAAACTCGTCCGTGGCGCACATAACCGGAAAATTCCCGGCCATAAAGGCGAGATAGTCCTCTATTTCTTCGGTGAGAGCCTTGTGGGAAGCGGCGGACATGCTGTTTTCAACCGTCAGCTTAGAGGTTCCGCAAAAAGGCGTCCAATCCGGGCGCACGATAGCGTAAGCCGGCCCCGGCGGCCCGCAGCGATAGTATCTGCAACTATCCGAATATTTTGAATAAATTTCCAATCAACATAGAACCAAAAACGCGGAATGTCAAATTATGTGCATTATCGACCACTTAGTAATTTTTTTGCGCGATATCGCACACCTCCCCATATACCCGCACATCCTTCTTAACTTTTATCATTTTGATGTTACAGTAGTTATGCAGATGTTGGTATTTGGCACCAAACATGCTAAATGTGTTTTCCGCCAGGTTGTCGTCTTGGAAATTCAACCACGAAGATGCAGAAGAGCTTTTTGCGGTACCGGCTGGTTCGTCGGTTAAACCGAAACATCTACCAGTCCAGCTCACTGCTCGACGATGGCAATTTCCAGATAGATAAAACCCAAAAAAATGTTGTATTTCACAAGCTTTTTAAGACCTTGAATAATTTAAAAAAGCTATTCTTCGAATTCTGTTTTGAGCTTATAATTACACAAAATAAACTACATTATTATTCAGGTAGAATATTATAAAGAGGAACAATTACGACTAAAGAAAGTACTCCTGCAAGAAATGTTACTCGTACATAAAATCCAAGGTGGATCGTTCAGAAATAATATATCCGGGTTTTTACCGATTGTCAGGGGGATAAGATTCCAACAGTAGAACCGATCCTGTTTATCTTATTTTTTTCCTCTTTAATTTCCCTAACCTTTACTAAAAGCCTTCAGAATGCGCTGATACTAAAAAATCGTTGACAATTTTATTTTCACTACTTATAATATTTTTATGATTGGAAAAAGATTGACAGACAAGCTTGCATATTTCTGGCTGACTTCCTATTATCTCTGTTTTGTTATCTGGATCCAGTTTCCCGCAGGTCACAGCGAACTGGATGATCTCTATCAGGGAAGAGTGACCTCTTATGTGATCCTGGGTGGTTTCCACAATCACCCATCAGATGCGCCTTTCGTCGTTTTCGACCATCATTCGGTAACTCACGTTAATATTGACAAGTGCATCCTATGCACTTCCTGTACTTTTAACTATCCTATAACTCATCTAAATACCGACTTTTCTGCGAACCTTTCCTCTAAGAGCCACCGCCTTTTTTCCGATATTTTCTGCCGGAAGCCTATCGCTACGCTCTATCATACAAGAGCACCTCCTGCCGATCTGCTGTAGAGAATCCAAATCTGCTTTCAACTTCAGTAGCATCGAACAGCCAGGACATTTCGTATCTAGATCTAGATAGATCGATTCTGAGTAAACGTGTATTCCCTTGCGTAGATTCAGGTAATGTCCGGCTCTGAAGGTTAATGGCCCGGATTATGGCCAATGCGAGCCTGGAAGTTCCAGCTTGTTAAATGCGAGTAACTTCCTAACCATTAGTGAGGAGGAGGGTATGCGCTATCATTTATGTAAAACAGCCTTATTTTTACTGCTTATCTTTTTTCTTCCGGCGTTTGCCCGGGAAGGGCCTTCCGAGGGCGTCTCTCCCTCATCTGATCCCCGAATCAGCCCGATCAAAACAGAGATTGACTGCCTCAGAGCCCGGCTGGACAGCCTAAAAGCCGACCAGGAGTTAAAGCTTCAGGAGCTGGAGAAACTCGTAAAAGATATCGAAACCAAAATAAAGGAAAAAGAACAGGAAGACGAACTCCAGAAATTGCTCGAAGAAGCAACGAAATTGACCGCAGTCGAGAAAAAGGAAGAACATGGAGTCGGCCATAGATTTACTTCCGGCCTGAGGCAGCAGCAGAGATTAAATCCCAATATCAGTGTCTCGGGAGATTTTTTTGGCGGCATCAGCACTTCGAAA
>CAZSTM010000479.1:0-3432 GCA_964609635.1 uncultured Gemmatimonadales bacterium | reverse complement strand
TTCTGACTCCTGAGTGTCGCGCTGACGCGCGAATCTCCGCTTCGCTTCGGTCCTGTCTCCTTAAACACAATTGACAATAAACTGTCAAAAAATTAAAAACTGTGCTTATGCGCAATAATTTTTGTCGCTATGTATAATCATGACTGTGGCTGGATTTGCCGGTCCAAAGTTGCGCCAAGCTAGTTGGTATTATTTTTATAGTTGTAATTGGAAGAAGGATTTTTCATGGACCGGATACGCATGCAAAGCCTGTCTTCATATGAATCGGAGGGCTTGATGGGTTTAATGGCCTGCCGGTCCCATTCGTTAAGCAGGTGGTCAATTTTTTTCAGCTTCTCGAATTCCGCACGGCACCCCTTGCAGCCCAGGAGATGCTTTTTGACATCCAGGGCATCTTTGTCAGGCAGTTCGTTATCGAGGAGGGCGCTTATTTGAGCAAGTACTTCTGCCCGGTCTACCATGGTTGCCACGCCGGTTGGAAGTAGCTTGAAAATTTATCTTTCATCTGGTTGCGGGCTCGATGTATCCAGATTTTGACTTCGTTCAGAGAAGCTCCCATGATTTCGGCGATCTCCTTGTAGCTGTAACCATGAAAAAGACGCAGGATCAGTACGGTTCTGTAGCGCGGGGACAGGGTATTCAGAGCTCGCTTGATCTTTTCGCCGAGTTCCTTGTTAAAATATTCCTGCTCGGGGTCTGAACTGCTTTCATGACCCAGCAGATTGTCAGCGTTTATCTTATCTATGCTGCCCTCGGGCACGGCCTCGATTTGCAGAGTGTCGTAGGACTTACGTTTACGAAATTCATCCAGACACAGATTCGTCAGAATTTTAGACAACAAGGTGATAAACTTGGCGGTTATCTTGTACTTGTACCGAAACTTGTACAGACGGATAAACCCTTCCTGTGAAATATCTTCCGACAACTCAAAATCCCGCACAAACCGGTAACAGAACCTTACAGAATAGTCTTTGTAACGAGTGACTATTTCATTGAATGCCTCATCACGACCCTGCTGGAATTCGAGCATCAGCTCTTCATCCGAAATATCCCGGTAAGCTGTAATCTTTGCCATCTGACGGCTCTGCCTGACTTGTTGAACGTTTAGTATGCGTAAAAGTTACTTAAAGTGGTTCCTTTTACTGTACAAAAATGTCTACAAAAGGCCCGCATATATTGACAAAAAAGTATACAAAAAACCTGCAAAAACTCGACAATAAAGTATAGATCAATTTATTATAATACCCGACCGCGGAAATGTCAACAGAAAATGCAAGGCAAAGGCAGGGTGTGCGAAATCCTTGCCGGAACCGATTGTAAGGCTTAAGATTGGACAAGCCTCAAGTTTTTCGCCTTATTTTTCGAAAGCCGGCTTGTTTTAATCCAGCGGCTGATCTCGAACGGTGAATTGAATAGCGAGCGAATAGCAATAATCAAAAGACCTTAACCATCGAAGATTCACGGCAGCTTGCTGCGAGGATCTTCAATCGGTAAGTTGAGAGAAAGCGGCCTGGGCAGCCAGGTATTTGTAACTTATGGGAATCTGTCGAGCTTGAGAGGATTGCCCAGCCGTAACTTTATGGTTTTCAAAGAAAAAGAGCAGGGGGTACTCGATGCAGAAACTTGATGTATTGGCAGTGGCCGCCCATCCGGACGATGCGGAGCTGACCTGCGGCGGAACCCTGATCAAAATGGTGGATGCCGGTTACCGGGTGGGGGTGTTGGATTTAACCGGTGGGGAGACCGGTACACGCGGTAGCGCCGAACAACGGGCCAAGGAGGCTGCTGAGGCGGCGGAAGTTATGGGTTTGGCCTGTCGCGAGAACCTGGGGCTGCCGGATGCCGGGCTCGAGGACACCCAGAGTAACAGGCTCGCAATCGCCCTGGCGATACGCCGCCTTGGACCGAATGTGCTGATCCTTCCAAATGCTCAGAGCCGTCACCCGGACCACGCCAATACCGTAACCATGACCCGGGCGTCCGCTTTTCTGGCCGGCCTGGAAAAGATCGAGGGTCAGGGAAAGGCGGCCAGGCCGGAGAAAATCATATACTGCCTGGCCTATATCGAACACGGGCCGAAACCTTCATTTGTGGTGGACATTACCGACCAGTTCGAGCGCAAGCTGAAGGCGATTATGTGCTATGCCGGCCAGTTCGAGGGTAAGTCTGAGGCGGGCGAGCTGTTTCCCAACACTCAGCCCCTGGCCGAACTGGTAAGGACACAGTGCCTGCATTACGGTTCGCTTATCCGGACCATGTACGGCGAGCCTTTCTACCTGCGGGAGACCCTGGCCGTGGATGATATAGTTCGCATGGGAGTTAAATCGATTTAATCGGTTTTCATCCGGTTTAGAGGTTGAGCTTTCGAGTTGACCCGGATGCGGCAAACGGTGCGGTTTGCAATATTCTGCCGGTGATCGGCAAGATCGTTGATTGATTGACACGGGGGCGATAATGCACTGTTATGGTTGCGGCGCTGAAATCCAGGTGGCTGAAAAAATTTTCCGCCAGGATACCTGTTCCGCCTGCCGGCGACCTCTGCATGTCTGTAAAAACTGCGCTTTCTACGATCCGAAGGCATATCATGATTGCCGTGAGACTCAAGCCGAATGGGTCAGGGAGAAGGAGGCGGCGAATTTTTGCGATTACTTCCGTCCTGCCGAAACCGGCCCGGCTGCAGGGGGCCGGACTGCCTCGCGCAGCGATGAGGTCCGTAAGCGCCTGGATGATTTATTTAAAAAATAGCGGGTATCCGTAAGGTGCAAAGGCGCAAAGTGACAGCCGCAGACTTGCGCAGCTTTACGCGCAACAAGTAACCAGGGGAGACAGACGAAAAGAAAATCCCCATGTATCCTGTTTTTTTAAAAGGGGAGCATGAGGGGAATGTCGAAAATTTGACTCTAAGAAGCAAAGCTGAAAGCGGGGGATATCTACGTTTAACGGCTAGCTTGGCCAAGGTGGATCATTTCTTGTCGCGGCAGGCGAAAGCCCCTTTTTCGCAAGGCGTGCAGAAGTTTCGTGCTCCCGTTCGAAGTTGATTTGGGAGCATGCTCCGGGATCGGAGCACGGAAGGGGCGACTCCTCAATCGCTCTTTTTTATCTTTGTCAGCTCGTAAACCTTGCCCTCGATAAAAATTTTCACCAGGTCAGCATCCATCTTGCCATCTTTGACTTCCCAGTTCAGGATATCCAGTGCTTTTTGGATAGGCATTGCGGGCTTATACGGGCGATCCTGGGCGGTAAGGGCGTCATAGATGTCAGCGATGCACATCATCTGGGATTGCAGAAATATTTTCGGGGATTTCAAACCCAGAGGGTAGCCGCTGCCGTCGAGTTTCTCGTGGTGGCTGTAAGCGATCTCCGGAATATCACCCAGGTACTTGGTCCAGGGAATCTTGCTCAAAAAATTAAAGGTATGGGTTACGTGGCTTT
>CAZSTM010000478.1:0-3432 GCA_964609635.1 uncultured Gemmatimonadales bacterium | reverse complement strand
CCATCCCGGGCTTTCGGTCTCTTTTTTCTGCCGCGACTACCTGGCGGATACTTTCGCCAGCCGTGCCCCCGCCGGTTCCACGATCAATGATACAGCGGGCCTCAAAGACGACCTTTTGATTTTTAACGGCAGCCTGCTGCTGGAGGATTTCCGCCTCGAGGCCCAAGGAGCCGAGCAGGTGGGACTCTCCGCCGACGGCGAGCTGTTGTACGCCCGGGTCGGCAGGAACACCGCCGAATCGATTGCAGCAGACGACATCCACACCTTCCTGGACGGTGTAGCTAAAAAGCTCCCCGCCGAAAAGACAAGCGGTGTCACCCATATCCGCTACCAGTGGGAGCTGATCCACCACAACGGCAAAGCCATCGAAGCCGATTTCAGGATCGAGTCAAAGACCGGCATCGAGGGAGAGATGCACCAAAGCGCCACGCTGTACGGGCCTGCCGAGCGGCTCTACCTGGCCCCGGAAGCCCTTATCCACCCCCAGGTGGTGATCGATACCACCGGCGGGCCGGTCACCGTGGAGCGCGGGGCCGAGGTTTTCCCTCACAGCCGGATTGAGGGGCCCTGCTATATCGGCCCGGAAACCCAGATCACCAGGGGGAATATCCGCGAGGGATGCTCGTTCGGCCCGGTCTGCCGGGTCGGCGGCGAGGTGGAGGAGAGTATCATCCATGCATACTCGAACAAGTACCATGATGGTTTCCTGGGCCATGCCTATGTCTGTGAATGGGTCAACCTGGGGGCGCTGACCACCAACAGCGACCTGAAAAACGATTACGGCACGGTCGAGATGTACATGACCGACGGCCTGGGAAACTGGAATTATATCGACACCGAGGACACCAAGGTCGGCTGCTTCATCGGCGACCATACCAAGACCTCTATCGGCACTTTTCTCAACACCGGCGCACATGTGGGAGTGATGACCCTGTTGATGGGCGACGGCAGGGTGCTGCCGAAATTCATCCCCTCCTTTACCTGGTACCTGGAGGGAGCTGTCACCACCGGTTTCGGCTATGCCAAGCTGCTGGAAACCGCCGAGGTGGCCACCGCTCGAAGAAAGCGCGCGCTCACCGGGGCGGATAAAGCCCTGCTCGAGTATGTTTACGGGATGACCAAGCCGGAAAGAGATAAAGCCGTCAAAAAAGACCGCAAGAAACTGCTGCGGCGATAATTTTCGGACTCCCCAGAAAAGGCTGAAAAATGCACCGGCAAATACTGTCCTCTCCACCGAACGCAACGCAAAGCCGGGCCCACCGGCATAGCTGTAGGTTTATGGGATTACCAGCTCCATCCGCTAAAGCGCCCCTATTCTGTCTCTGGTTGATTCTTGCCGCAGCATTGACAGCGCAGGCCGCGCAGCACCCTCACCTGTACTTTTCCCCGGCCGACCTGCCCGCTCTCCGGCGTGCGGCGAAAAGCACCAAAGCCTTTCAGTTCTCCCGTCTTCGAGACTGGGGAGACAGCCATTTAACCGAGCTCCCTCCTGCCGAGTTCGGCTTCGAAGAACGTCACCTGGAAAACTGCTTCTCGACCGTGACAAATTACGGCGTGCTTTACCTGGTGACCGAGCGCCGCGAGTACCTGGAAGCCGGCAAGCGCTGGCTCGAGGCTCTGCTGGATGAGCCTGCCGAAGACGAGGGATATTTCACGGTGGCCGAGTTCGCGGCTGCCCTGGCTCACGGCTATGATTTTCTCTATCAGGGGCTCTCGCCGGATTTGCGCCGGCGCCTGCGCGCCAGATTGATCGAGATGACCGAGCTTACCAGGCGGGGTGCTGCCAGCTCCTGGTGGGCCGGAATCTACACCCACCACGATTTCTGGATTCCGGTCTCGTTCCTGGGGATCGCCGGTCTGTGCCTGGAGGGTGAATACTCCGAGGCGGAAGCGACTGCGGAGTTCGCCGCCCGCGAGCTCGGACAGGCCATGGACCTGCTGGGTGAAAAAGGCTACTGGCCGGAGGGGGTGGCGGACTGGGTTTACGGAATGGCTCCCGCCTTCATGTTTTTCGACGCTCTGAAAAAGGCCGGCGGAGAGGATTTTTACCAACGGGCCTGGATGAAAACCACGGCCCGGGCAAGACTTTACCACTGGCTGCCCGGCGACCGGTACATGTACCTCGGCGACAGCTTCCCCTCCGGGCGTTATGGAGTGCTCGGATCGGTTAGCGCCCATCTGACAATGCGACTGGCGGCCCGTTACCGGGACGGGCACATCCAGTGGCTGGCCCAGCGGGAAGCGGCGGTGGATTCGGCGGCCTCTCCCTGGAATGCACTGGAAAATCCTTACTCATACGGTACACGGGTGCCGGTCGAGGGCCGGGAACGTCACGGGCTGGCATGGCAGTTTCTCTGGTACGATCCGAGCGTGAAACCCGTGCCTCCGGACACTTTACCTCCTGATGCGTTATATCCTAACTGGGATGTCGCTCTGTTCCGGGCAGGCTGGGGGCCGGACGATCCGGTCCTGGCTTTCACCGGAGGCCACCTGCTGGGAAAGGCCGGGACGGCGGCCTGGGAAGCGGGGAACACGGTCTTACCCGGCGGCCTGGCCCACGTGCACCTGAATGCCGGTTCATTGTACCTGTGGGCCGACGGGAGATTCCCCCTGGCGCCTCCGGGTTTCGGCGGCAGGGACGGGCGCTTCCACAGTACCGTGATGATGGACGGCCACGGCCAGTTGTTCAAGCCCGACCACACGGGAAGAGTCACCGCGTTCGAATCCCAAAACACCTGGGCCATGGCCTCCCTGGAACTCACCGGTGCCTACCCCGATGATGTGGAACTGGACGGGTTCGAGCGGACCCTGGTCTATCTCAAGCCCAGAACCGTGGTATTCCTGGACCGGCTGGTAACCACGGACGGTGACAAAAAATATATCCGCAGGTATGAATGGCTGCTGCAGACCGATGCATCCGGGGCGCGCTGGAGCGCCGAGCACGGCTCGCTGGCCGCTTTACCTGTCAACAGTAACCGGACAGAGCCCTGGCTGGTCGGCCGGGTGTTTCCATCGTACCGTTATTACTTCGAGCACCAGTCGATGAACCGGCCCGACGGCAAACCGCTCAACCGCGCGATAAGTGTTACCATAATCGGCCGGATGCCAGCAAAGGTACAGATCGGCGCGGTTATTCACGCACCCTCGCCCGGCGAGGATACCGGCTGGATTAACCGGGTCTCCTGTGTCCGGGACCGGGAGACGACCACCCTGATCGTGCCCGACGGCCCCTATTTCATCATCCCCACCGGGCCGCAGGGGAATCCGACAAGAACGGTGGTTTTCGCCGGCTCGGACAGTGTAACCATCCCGGCCGAAGTGCCCGGAAAAGGGCTGCTGCTGATTGCCGGACTTACCCCGAAGCAGATGTACAAGCTCGAAACGGCGACCGTGGAAGGGAAAAAGTCCGAACGGTTAAACCTTTCCCCTGAG
>CAZSTM010000477.1:0-3442 GCA_964609635.1 uncultured Gemmatimonadales bacterium | reverse complement strand
GGATGTACTGCTGTTTCGGGAAGCTAATGTAAATTTTATCCGCACATCCCACTATCCGCCCTCCCGGGCATTTTTGGATGCCTGTGACAGGTACGGCATGTATGTCGAAGAAGAAACCGCGGTCTGCTTTGTAGGCACCTTTGGAAATTTGCCGACCTCGAATCGCAGAGACTTTACGGCTAAATATATGGGCCAGTTCGCTGAAATGATTGAACGGGATAAAAGCCGCGCCAGCGTGATCATCTGGTCCCTGGGAAATGAAAGCGAGTGGGGGCTTAATTTTCAGAGGGAATGGGAATACGTCAAAAGCGAAGACCCCACCAGGCCGGTGATATTCAGTTATCCTCAGAAAGTCCCGGCCGGAACCGAGACTTATGATATTTATAGCAAGCATTATGTAGACATTACTGAAAATATGGGAATTCAATCGATTATTTTCCCTGTGCTTCATGACGAGTTCGCCCATGTGGCTTGTTATAATGTCGGTGAGCTTTACAGAGACCCGGGGGTCAGGAATTTCTGGGGCATGAGTATCGGGCGGTTCGCTGAAAATATTTTTACAACCAACGGCGTCCTGGGAGCCGCAATCTGGGGAGGGATAGACGAGGTGTTTCAGATACCCATCCTGGATCACCAGATTTCAGAGAGCTCCCGAAAAAAAGGCTTCAACATATACGGTTACGGCCAATGGGGGATTTTAGACGGCTGGCGGCGGAAGAAGCCGGAATTCTGGCTCGCCAAGAAAGCCTACTCGCCGGTGAGAATAGACGACCGGCCCGTGCATAATCCGGGTCCCGGTAAAAAACTGGCCGTTCCGGTCGAGAACCGTTTCGACCATACGAATTTTAACGAGCTGGACATACGCTGGCGCTCCGGAAGCGATTCCGGCAGTATAACCGGCCCGGATATCGAGCCGCAGGCCCAGGGCCTTTTGACACTGCCGGCCAGGGACTGGCGGGGTCACCAGGTGCTGAACCTGCGTTTTTTCAGGCTCGATGATCTGCTGGTCGATGAGTATAATTTGCCCCTGAGCATGGGGGACAGGACATTCCCGGAGGCGCAGGGCCCCTGCCCGGAAATCACCGAAGACCGGAGAGGCTTTACGGTTTCAGGCGACGGCTTTGTAATCGTTTTCAGCAGGGCCACCGGATTGATCGCGCGGGGGACTTACCGGGGAAGCGACCTGATTGAAAGCGGTCCATATTTAAACCTGATCGCCGTGGATCCTGCAGAGCATATCCGGTGGCCGTTCCATGCACCAGTCGGGCTGATATCCCTGGATCGTGAAAAATGGTCGCTCACCGGTTTCGCCGCCCGGGCCGATTCTGCCGAAGCGGTCATAGAGATTTCCGGCCGGTACGGGACAATCAGGGTGAGCTTTACGGTGCGAATCGACGGGAAGGGGTTGATTACCACGGCTTATGCAATCGAAAATCCGCCGGAACCGGCGATAAGCAGGGGATACAGTGAAGTGGGGATATCGTACGTGCTTTCAAAGGAAATCGACAGGCTGACCTGGGACAGAAAAGGCCAATGGTCGGCCTACCCCGCGGACCATATCGGCAGGAACACCGGGGTTACCCCAAGAGTAAGTAGGCAGGGCAGGGAAACCTACGGAGTCAGGCCGACCTGGCCCTGGTCTGAAGACATGAAAGATTTTTTCTTGTATGGCAGGAACCACGGCGGCAGCGGGGGAACCAACGATTTTCGCAGCACAAAAGGCAATATCCGTTATGCTTCGGCGGTAATGGCGGGCACGCAGCACAGGGTGAGGGCGGAGTCGGATGGGACGGAGGCAGTCAGAATGGAAGTGGAGGATTCGAGTACGGCGGGACGGGTGGTTTTCATCATCAACAACCTGTGGAACTATCCGAACCTGTTGTGGGGAAACTATATGAAAAATCCCATATTTGTTTCCAGGGGACATGCCGGTGTGGTGAAGATGCGGCTGACAGACACAGATGGCTGTATCGACTGATAAGGGGAAAATCTCGAGGGAGTAAAAATTACGCCGTCCTTTGGCAGCCGGGAGGCAGATTGATTGATCGCTTGCACGTCAGGATTTATCCGCTCCACCCCTTTGTTAAGCAAGCTCAATACCGGCCGAGCATCCGGTAAGCCTCAAAAAGCGCGACGGCATTTTCCACCGGGGTGTCGGACTGCAGGTTGTGAGCGGTGCAGAAAATGAATCCGCCGCCGGGCCCCAGGGTCTCGAAACGCTCTTTGACCTCCCGGCGGATCTGCTCCGGAGTCCCGTAGGGAAGGGTGTTCTGGATGGATATGGAGCCGTGGAAAGTCAGCACATCTCCAAAGCGCTGTTTTAATTCCCTGCGATCCATGTCATGAACTTCCGGCTGGACCGGGTTAAGGATATCCAGGCCGCAATCGGCCATATCCCCGATAATCGATTTGATTGATCCGCACGAATGGTGCGCCACCCGATAACCGTAACTCTTCCCCAGCTTGACAAATTCCTTGAACCCGGGCAGGATGAAATCGCGCCACATCTGCCCGGAGATGATCTCCCCGTTTTGAGTTCCGAAATCATCGCCTGTCATGAAAATGTCGAGACTAGCACCCGCAGCCTCGAATGTTCTTCGCGCATATTCGAGATAAAACCGGGCGATTCTGCTGAAAATATTTTCGGCGATCCCGGGGTTGACCACCAGGTCGACCAGGATCTGCTCAACTCCCCTGAGGTACATCGCGGGCTTCAGTTGCGCACAGCGGTTCAGACGGTCGCCCATGAAGACCACCACTTTTCCCTTGGCGCGGACCTCGGCAACCTGGTCGCGGACGCACTCGTAGTCAAACCAGTCCGGACTGGGCCATCCGGGGTAGTCCTCTATTTCCTCGGGCGAGCTCGCTCCGGCCAGGGGAGAGTCGTGGACCTCCCAGTAAGTTCCCCCGGAAGCCAGTTCCACCCTGATACGCTTGACTCCCCATAGGTCCTGCTTTAACGACCCGTCTTCGCTTTCCCACAGCTTCGGCCCGATGTATCCGGGGCCGGCAATGTAGCGGAAATCCACTTCGAAATGTTCGAGCAGCTCCTCCAGAGATGAAAAGCCGAAATGGCTCAGCAGCCTGGCATTGATTTCCGGAGTCGCCCAGTAGTCTATGGGAACCCGGTCAGGCTCTTTATGCGCCACTGCAAGCTCGAATCTTTCCCGTGAGTCCATGGTCGCTCTTTTTCAATGTCTCGGCAGGCTTCAGGATGAGTATTCCGGATAAGACAAAACGGCCCCGACTAATATATCTAACTGCGCCAATCAGGTCAAAAGAGATTGCCATCTTTTACACCGGATGAAAACAGGGTTTCTTTTGAAAAGAAAAGTATTCTCTGCCACGGCCTTTCACCTCCCGACACATCGCATATTACCGGCACAGCCTTTTAACCCGGATTATTCATAAACAAGGCGATTATCTCTAAAAAGAGTGTCTT
>CAZSTM010000476.1:0-3456 GCA_964609635.1 uncultured Gemmatimonadales bacterium | reverse complement strand
CAGGAGTAAAAATAAAAATCCCCCTGTATTCCCATTTGAAAAAGGGGGACTGAGGGGGTTCTACACGGCACAAAGTGAAAAAGCCGAACCGAAGATTCGCCTCTTCAGCGCAGTAATCAGCAACCAGGAATTATAGACCCCCAGGGGGAACAATTCCTTAAATAGTCGAAAGAAGGATGGTAAGGTGAGAATGATGATCAGGGGCCTGCCCCGCCCGGCCTGGTGGATTCCAGCGTTTTTTCTGGCTTGGCTTTTCTACCTTTTCGGTAGCCTGGAGGCAAACCTGGAAAATACCGATCCTGCAGTGGCCTGGTGCAGGGAAGATGTCAACGGGGACGGCAGGGCGAACATAGTCGATGTGATCGCTCTGCTGCTTCTGGGGCGCGAGAACCCGGACGATCCGACTGCCGATTATAACGGGGACGGCGGCTACGCAGTAAGCGACGCTCGGGAGCTTTTGCTGAATATCCTCCTGGATAAGCTGACTCCCCTGGAAGTGGCGGTCGAGCCGGTGGAGACCGATGAATTCCTGCTGAACCCCGGCGTAGGCTTTACCTCCCCCAACTGCACCGATTCGGACCTGAGAATCTGGAATCCCAGGTATCCCTTGTGCGCAACTGCCTATTACCGGTGGTACTGGGATGAAATAGAGCCGGAAGACGGCGAGATCGCCTTCGACATGATTGATTCCATATTGGCACAGGTCCACCAAGAGGGCCAGACATTCGCATTCCGTGTAATGTGCCAGAACGGTTCACCCCATGTACCCCAGTGGCTGATCGACAAGGGACTCAACGGCCGGTATTACAACGCCGACGGCTCGGGAGGCTTTCAGCCGGATTACTCCGACCCCCTGTTCATCGAGTACCACGGACGGCTGATCCGGGCGCTGGCCGAGCGCTATGACGGTCATCCGGATATCCACCACGTGGATCTAGGCACAGTGGGCAGTTGGGGAGAATGGAACACGGCTGGAGCCCCCAGCGGGTTCGAGATGCCGCCGGACTCGATCCTCCGGTGGGTAGTGGATCTCTACCTGGAGAATTTCACGCAAACCAAGCTGGTTATGCTGATCGGAGGAGAAGAAGCTTTCAGGTATGCCATAAGCCAAGGCACCGGCTGGCGCGCCGACTGCCTGGGCGACTGGGGGATGTGGGGATCGGCCTGGAACCATATGGAAGACTTATACCCTCAAGAACTCGAAGCGGCAGAGGCCCACGAAGCCTGGATGCATGCACCCGTGGCATTCGAAGCCTGCGGCACCGGCACAACCTGGTACACTGAAGGAATGGGAGGAACCCTGAGTAAGGAGGAGACCCGGGATAAGACTATCGAACAGTCCCTGCTCTGGCACGGTTCGGTGATGAACTTTGTGTATGGACCTAATATGTCTGAATTACCAGATGAATGGATTGAAACATATAACGAGTGGGGCAAGAAGCTGGGCTATCGCTTGGTACTCAAGCGGCTGGAGCACCACTCATACGTGAACGCCGGAGATACGCTCAGCTGCGAGATGCAATGGGAGAATATAGGCGTGGCTCCCTGCTACTACCGCTATCCTCTGGCTTTCGAGGTCCGCTCAGTCCAGGGCGACACCAGCTGGGTGGTGACAGATGAAAACGTTGACATTACCGGCTGGCTGCCCGGTGAGATCACTTTTCAGTCGGACATTCGGGTGCCGGAGGACCTCCCGCCCGGCGAGTACGAGCTCGGCCTGGCCCTACTCGACCTTTCCGGAGGAAAGCCACGGATCAAGCTCGCCATCGGAGGGCGCGCCGAAGACGGCTGGTACCGCCTGAGCCGGGTCAGAGTGCGCTGAAAACCGGGGACCGGGGCTAAAGACCCCGGCAGTTACAAAATAACGGATGACGCGGATTCTGCACTGATAACACGGATCCCTTCCATCCAAAGTTTGGGGGTGCGGTTCGGGGCCATCCGTGAAATCAGAACCTTTTATCCGTGCAATCCGTGATTTTAAAGGAGTGAAACATGGCCGATGCCGGCCTGATAAAGTCATCACTGGAAAAAATATACGGCTCCCCCGATGGTGAAAAAGCCTGGCGCAAGCTCGAACCGATAATCGAAAAATATCCCGGGCGCCCCTCAAAGCGCCGGGGCTATTTCAGCCGGCAGGATGTGATGCTGATCACTTACGGCGACTCCCTGCTGCGGGAGGGCGAAATGCCGCTGGTGAGCCTGAAAAGATTCGCCCTGGAAAATTTCCGTGGGGTGTTTTCCGCCGTGCACATCCTTCCGTTTTTTCCCTATTCCTCGGATGACGGTTTTTCGGTTATGGATTACCGGGCGGTCAATCCACAACTGGGCGGCTGGCAGGAGATAAATTCACTCAGCGAAAACTTCTCACTGATGTTCGACCTGGTGCTCAATCACTTCTCGGCTAAAAGCGACTGGTTCGCCAACTATCTCGCCGGCAAGCCGGGGTTCGAGAACCTGGCTATCGAGGTTGCGCCCGGCACCGACCTGTCCGGGGTCACCCGGCCGCGTTCTCTGCCGCTTCTGACAGAGTTCCGCAAAGACTCCGGCGAAACCGTGCATCTCTGGACGACTTTCAGCGCCGACCAGGTGGACCTGAACTTCGCATCCGTGGAAGTGCTGGCGGCAATGGTGGATGTGCTGCTGTTTTATGTCGAGCAGGGTGCGAGCTACATTCGTCTGGATGCCATCGCCTACCTCTGGAAAAAAATCGGCACCGGCTGCATCCACCTGCCGCAGACCCACGAGGTGGTGCGTCTGTTCCGCCGGATACTGGACCTGGTCGCGCCGGAGGTGGTAATTATCACCGAGACCAATGTGCCGCACCAGGAGAATATCAGCTATTTCGGTGATGGAAAAAACGAGGCCCAAATGGTTTACAACTTTACCCTGCCGCCTCTGCTGCTTTATACTTTCATAAACGAGGAGGCGACTGAATTATCCAGCTGGGCCGAGGGCCTGGGCATGTGGAAATCGGACGACTTCATGGTGGTAAAAACGAACTTGCCGCCGTGGCCGAACCGCTCGGAGGTGTAGATGACAGCGTTCATCAGCACCGTAGGTGAAAGGCCGGCTTGTTGATGCCGGCGAAGCTGGCCGAAGGTCACCTCACCCAGAATGTGCCGATCAAAGAACTCGGCCAGCAGGTCGGTGCGCTGCGTGTCGGAAAACATCAATCGCCCGACCCACGAGGGCGAGAAGATGCGAAGGATGACCCGGTTCTGGATGTTCATGGTCATCTGCTTCCGGAAGCGGGCGAAGTAGGCGTCGGGGGCTCTCCGCTCCGACGGCCACCACGCCGCGTGGTACGCCGCGGCCAGACTTCCGCCGGACACCGACGAAATGTAGTCCACCTCGTCCAGCAGGTTGATCCGCTGGCCGTTGACCGTAACCACGGTCTTGTGGATCCGCTCCAACACCTGCTGGGCGAAAAACGCCGCCCGGCTTCCGCCGCCGGAA
>CAZSTM010000475.1:3127-3460 GCA_964609635.1 uncultured Gemmatimonadales bacterium | reverse complement strand
CCCAAGATGCATGTGGTGGGCTGCCGGCGGGCCGGTGCGGGTTACTTTCACGAGTTCGCCGTGTCCAATGTCGAACTGGGTGTGGAGGCGGCCAACAAATCGGGCGGTGATTTCATCATTCACGAGGGATCGGGCGGAGAACACCCGCCGGTCAGGGTGGACGGCACGATTACGCTGGTGCCCTCGGACACCGACCAGGAGCTCCTGGTCGACTTTCCGGGACTGGACACCACCGACCTGATTATCCTGGCCCACTGCCAGCCGGAGACCGCGGACAACGCCACCATGGAAGCGGTCGAACGGATAATCGGCGAGCGCAACAGCAAAATACCG
>CAZSTM010000475.1:0-3117 GCA_964609635.1 uncultured Gemmatimonadales bacterium | reverse complement strand
TCGGTGGAAAAAAGACTGGCGGAGGCGCTTGTCAATAACTATAACCTGCACAGTGTACGGGTAAGTTTCAGCCTTACCCGGGACCAGGTAATGCGCGCCGAGATAGATAGGCTGATGGCGGCGGACGAGACGCCGGAGGTCTTTCTGATCGAGATCAAGGCCCGGGGGGTCGAGGGTGCCAAGTATGTCAGGGAAAAATATGGTACCCCGGTGTTTTACGTGAACAACGTGCCCCGGCAGGTGGGCTCGGACGGCCAGCGGATGCCGGATAACTCTCAGATGGATGAGCTGGTTGTCAAAGCCTTGAACTTGTCGGTGGAAAGGTTCAACCAACGGAAAGGAACGGATTTTCCGCTCTGCAAGCTGTGAAATTGTGCGGATAGCGTTTCTTTAAACCAAAAAGGCGGGGCCCGCGGCCCCGCCTTTTTGTGCTTGATCAGTCAAAACAGTATTAATCCTGCAGGGACTGACCGGCTGTCCCTGGGGAGAATCCAGCCACCGAGAACGGAATCAAAGTCCCTTTTCAAGCTCCCGTTCTATACGTTTCAGGGTGCCTTCCAGGTTGAATGCCTTGAAATACTTGTTCATGGAAAGGATGATCGCCTCGATCACCTCTTTCTCGGCATCGATTCCCCGCTCGTGCAAGTTGCTATACAGGCGGCTCCTGGCTTCGAGAACGCCGGGGTCTGTCCAGATGTAGCGGCAGCCGGTGCGCACCAGCCATTCCTGTCGTTCGGGGGAGAGCTTATCGAACGGCATTCCCTGCTCATCGGCGAGACGCCACTTTTCCCAGCGCCCGCTGCGAACCACGGCGGCTTTCAGCGCTTCCATCAGGCCGGAGCCTTTCTGTTCGCCGCCCGCAGCAGGTTTATCCTCCGCGAGGCAGAGTTTTTTAAGCGCCTGGTACTCGGCCTCGGTGAACTCCGGACCCACGTTCGCTCCACCCATGCCGCTGGCCGGGTAGGCCTCCGGGTTTTCCACCATGTCGGTGTAATGCCCCTTGATCATCGAATCCCATTCTCCGGCGATCTCCACCAGTGTGCCGGCCACCTGAGGGTCGAAAACCGTGGTGTGCAAGTCCGTGCCCACCTTGCCCACCACGAAACAGGGCCAGATATCTGGCAGCCCGCGCTCTGTAAGAGCGCTTTTCAGGCCCTCGAGGAAAGTGCGGAAAATCTCCAGATCGGCCAGACCACCGTGCACCTCCTCGGTGCCCACCTCGTAGCTTATCGCCGGTGATCCTTTTCCGCGGCGGTGTTCCTCTGCATGGGCCATCAGCTCCACAGTGCGCTCGATAACTGTTTCGATGGCGATATTTTCTCCGGCAGGCAGGGTCTTGTCCACCGTAGGGTCGATGTGCAGCAGGTCGTAGCCGGCATCGATACAGGCGGCCAGAGACTGTTTGACACCCGCGGTGGCCTGTTCTAGACTCCAGCCCTCGATGGCCTGCTTGTCCTTGAGCCACTGGCCGCCGTGATCCAGGGCCACGATTACCGGGCCCTGGAACCCTGTCTCGGCCACCTCGTTTTTCACCAGCTTCATAAACCGGGCCTGGGTCCAGCCGGTATAGCCCCCATCGGTGTCCACCTGGTTCAGGGTGGCGGCGAATTTTATCGGTGATTCTGCGCGGGCTGCCGCGCGGATCGCGGCTCTGGTCACCGCTTCGCTGTTTGGGCAGGCGGCGAAAAGAGTCACCGGTTTCTCCCCGCGCAAGGTTCCTTTTTTCAGGGCTTTCAGTATGGCATCGGTCAGCGGCAGCCCGGCCTGTTCGGCCAACCGGCGAATACGGCTATGCTCAGCAGTGTCAGGGTGCATGGGTTATCCAAGATAAAAAGGTTTTTTATTATAAGATCTTAACCGATATTCACCATATCAAAATTGAAACAGTCAAAAATGGCCTTCTTTTTCGAATCTGAGCCAACTTATTCATCTTCTTGGGCTTGAAGCGAGATATTCCGAGTGTTTCCATAATATATTATGGCTGATCTCACCAACAGAATCAAAAAAGGCCGGGGCGGCGTACAACCGCCCCGTCTTTTTTCGTACTCAGTCTCGCAACTCGGAGCCGAACATTTCCAGAAAGTCAATCAGGCCTTTCTCCAGGTCCGGACGGTTTTCCAGCAATATGATATGTCCGACCCGGCTCTCGCGGAGCAGCATCCGGGGGAATTTTACATCGCGGTAGCACTGCGGTCCGGCCATCCAGTCCGTCGTGCCGCAGAACAGCAGCACCGGCACGTCGATTTCCGCCGTAGCCGGCTTGAAATTTACCCAGTAATCCCTGCATGAAAACAGCGCGCTCTGCGCGTCCCGGTTGCGGTTCGGTATATCCCCTGAGGTGGCGTTGATCGATTCCTCGTTTTCGGGCGAGGCGTAGGCCATCTTCCAGAAAATGCCGCGTTCCTTGAGCGCCGGCACCAGCCTGCCGATTCGCTCCAGGGTCGACTTATCCTCGGCGAAATATGCCGCCGTGTCGCTGACACCGAGAAATTCGCAGGCCTTTGGTATCCAGCTTTCGGTGAGGCTTTCCTCGAGGTTCAGGGTGCAGTTCAGCATGATTATCCCCCGCTGGACATTCGGGTGGCGCAGGGCGTAGCCCGCCTGAAGCAGCCCGCCGAACGAGTGCCCCATGGTCAGCCAGCGCTCGACTCCGAGCTCGCGCCGCACTTCCTCGAAATCCAGGATCACCCGCTCCAGCGAGTAGTTGCCGTCCGCCGGGCTGGTGGACCTCTCCGAGCCGCGCTGGTCCAGGTAGATCATCCGGAAGTGCCGCTCCAGCAGCCCATCCGAGATTTTCTCGACCCAGTGGCAGCCTGTTCCGGGCCCGCCGTGCACAAACAGGCAGGGCGGGCCGCTGCCCTTTATCCGGACCAGCAGATCGACTCCGTCAGATGTCCTGATGATTTTTTCTTCCACGCCGGGTTTTTGAGAGTCAGCCATGCTTTGGCAGAAAGCAGTGTTTAGCGGATACGAAAAAAGAAGAAAACCGAATAATAGAAACTTCATTGCCTGCCGCCTCCGTTGAAAATATGCAAGTTAGTTTAAACCGATATTCACCATATCAAAATTGAAAAAGTTAAAGACAGCTTTCATCTTCGATTTTGAGCCAGATTTTTA
>CAZSTM010000474.1:0-3462 GCA_964609635.1 uncultured Gemmatimonadales bacterium | reverse complement strand
GAAAGGTCGATAAATCTATATCCTTTCCTTCCTCCACCTGATCTATAACAGCTTCTATTTCACCGGCTCCTGTCTCGACTGATATTGACCCTCCTATTTCTTTCAAGGTTATTTCTCCTATTGAGAGATCGGCCTTCAAGTCTCCCGACACCCTTAGCAACTCCAAAGAGCCGATAACAGATTTGACCTCGAGGTTCCCGTCCAGGTCGCAGACTTTTATCTCGCCGATCGCAGTGTTGAGACTCACGTCGGTGTTTCTGGGGAGTTTTACCCTGTAAGAAACTCCAAATGGGAGTCTGTCCCCATCGCATGACTTAGTTAATTTGGACACCTTATACAAAACCGTAAACCAGCTGTCGTTTGATTCAAGCTCGATATCCGTTGAAAAGACAGTTTTAATCTCCACCCTGTTGCCGGACTTTATGATCTTAATTTCTATATTATCCAGCCATTTTCGGGCCTGCGCGCGGTCGGAGACTTTACGGACTTTCTTGACGGCCTGGATTTGCACCAGGTTCGTGTCCCAGCCGGAGAGCTCTATTTCCCCGATAACGTTATCCAGGCTGAGATGGCCGCCGCTGTTCAGCGAAATCTCCCTGGTGAATTCCTCCTGGAATTGAGATTCCTCAGCCAGGAGTCCGGGTCCTGTCTGGGCGCTTGTCAGGCAAAGGATTGCCGGCAAGAGGATGGTTGCTAAAAATTTCATTTCTGCCCTCCTGGTTTAAAATATTTTCTTGATTTTCCCTATACTTGTTTTGACCCGGTAAACAAGGAAAAGGTTTAAAAATCTGGCGGAATTCAGAAAACCAGTGGAGAGGTCGGAATGAGATCTTTAATTGACAGGATAAATGAGGCGTGGGGAAGGTGATATAATTACTGATCATTAGACTCTTAAAAATGTGATTGAACTCAAAATGGTTAAAATTTTTTGACATGATAACAGGAGGATGGACATTATTTAAATGACAATACATAAAAACAGGAGTCAGAATACAGAATTCAGGAGTCAGAAGTATAAAAAAGGGACAACCGCAGACTTGCGCGGCTTTACGCGCAACAAGGCACAAAGCAAAAAGGCAAATACATTGGTTAGTTGTCAGTTGTTAGTTGCTGGTTTTTACTCTCTAACCACTAACAACCAGCAACCAGCAACTTCTATAAAGTCAGGAGCTTGCAAAACAAATTATGATAAACATGGAAAAATAATCAAGTTTATCCTGTTATCTTGTCTGATTTTTTGGTACCTGCTCGTTCGGGCTAGGGAAATGGCAGGCACTAAGCACAACTCGGCTATGGAACTATCTCATCGGCGCGCTTGCGAAGCAGCTCCCAGTTGCGGTCCACCTGGTCCTGGATAAATTGTATGGCTTTTTCATCCAGGTGCCGGAAGCGGCCCTGGGCCTTGAGGTACTGGGCTGCGGGTTTGGGGTGGGGATTGTCTTTAAGCACCAGGCGGCTGCCGTCAAATATTTCATACAGGGGATAGACATTGGTGGTCACTGCCAGGCGCGCCACCTTGATCGACTGGTCGGGCTTGATTCTCCAGCCGGTGGGGCAGGGAGAGAGGATGTTGATAAATTTCGAGCCCTGGATCTCACGGGCTTTACGCACTTTGGCTACCAGGTCCCGGGGATAAGCCACCGTGGCTGCGGCGGCATAGGGGATGTGGTGGGCGGCCAGGATGTCTATGATGTTTTTTTTCGGCACTTCCTTGGGGTGCCCCTCGGGCGTGGTGGTGGTCCAGGCCAGAATCGGGGTGCTGCTGCTTCTCTGAACGCCGGTATTCATGTAGGCTTCGTTGTCGTAGCAGATATAGAGGAAGTGCTCGTTGCGCTCGACCGCGCTGGAGAGCGCCTGGATTCCGATATCGTAGGTGCCGCCGTCCCCGGCCCAGGCCACCACGGTGGTATCGGTGAACCCGCGGCGGCGCAGCCCGTGAAGAACCCCGCTGCTGGTGGAGGCGGCTGCGGCGAACGGGGTGTGCAGCACCGGTATGCGGGCGGCCGAGTAGGGGTAAAGCCCGTCGATGATCGAGCCGCAGCAGGCCGGGATTACGATCACCGCCTTGTTCTCCAGGGCGCCCAGCACCTGGCGCATGGCCAGCGGCTCGCCGCAGCCCGGGCAGGCCAGGTTGCCGCAGCCGAAAGGCTCGGCCTTGAGGTACTGGGCCAGGTCATCGTGTGTCGGCCGGATTTTCTCGGTCACTTTCTCGCTCCTTGATTTCAGCTCTTCAGCCCGAGCCAGTTCACCCGCTCCAGCGGCTTTTTGCCCGCCTTCTCCACCTTGTCCACCATCAGTTCGATCTGCTCGGGCGTGATATCTCTGCCGCCCAGGCCTGCCACGAAACCATAGACCGCGGGCTTGGTATCTCCCTCGTAGAGGGCGGCCTTGATTTCCTGGTACAGCACGCCCTCGCTTCCCGGGGAGATCGCCTGGTCGAACACCGCCACCCGGTCCGCGCGGCCTAAGAACTTGCGGATTTCTCCATAAGGAAAGGGCCGGAACATCCGTACGCGCGCCAGTCCAACCTTACGGCCCTGCTCGCGCAGGGCGCGCACCACATAACGGCTGGTTCCCGCAGAGGTGCCTTTGGCCACGATAACAGTCTCGGCGTCCTCGGTCATGAATCCCTCGATCGGCTGATAATGCCTGCCGGTCAGGTTGCCGTACTCTTCAGCGATTTCGGCGGCGGCTTTTTCGGCGCTGCGCGCACCCTCGTACTGAGCGTACTTGAACTCCATGAAATATTCCGGCGAGGTGACCGCGTGGAAGGTGTGGGGGTCCGTGGGGTCCACGGTCACTTCGGGCCGGTATTTTGGCAGAAAACCGTCCACCATCTCCTGTTCCGGAAAATCCACCGGTTCGCTGATATGCGAAAGAATGAACCCGTCCAGCAGCACCATGGCGGGGGTGGCCACGGTCTCGGCGAGGCGGAAGCTCATCAGCACCGTGTCGAGCACCTCCTGGCAGCTTTCGCAGTAGAACTGCATCCACCCGGTATCGCGCTGGCTGAGCGAGTCGCTGTGGTCGCACCAGATGTTCCAGGGAGCGCCGAGGGCGCGGTTGACATTGGCCATGACAATGGGCAGGCGGGCGCCGCTGGCCCAGTGAAGAAGCTCGTGCATCAGGGCCAGCCCCTGGCTGCTGGTGGCGGTAAAGGTACGCACACCGGCGCTGGCCGCACCGATAACGCAGGCCAGGGCGCTGTGCTCGCTCTCCACCTTGATAAAGTCCGCGTCCATCAGACCCTGCGAGCAGTAGTTGCTCAGCTTTTCCGAGATACTGGTCTGCGGGGTAATCGGGTAGGCGGCGATCACCTCGACCCGGGCCAGCCGCACGGCTGTCGAGACCGCTTCATTTCCGGTGATAATCTTTTTCAGTTTTTCGGCTCCATGGTGATTATATAGCGCGGGCATTCCTGGGCGCAGATCCCGCAGCCCTTGCAGTATTCTTTCTTTACCT
>CAZSTM010000473.1:0-3463 GCA_964609635.1 uncultured Gemmatimonadales bacterium | reverse complement strand
TAAACTCTCCGGCTTCCACCAGGAATTGCTGGTTGGCGGATTCGATTGACCCGGCGGGCAGGTTGACATTGGCTTCCTGGATCATGGGCACGAGCTGGGCCATGCACAGCCCGAAAGCCTGGCAGCGCTGGGGATCGATCACAATCCGCAGTTCCCGTTTCTGGCCTCCGATGACCGTGATTTCGGAGACATCTTCGATCTGCTTGATTCTTGCTCCCAGTTCCTGGGCGATGCGGCGTAGCTGGTAGCCGTCGTAATTTTCGCTCCAGAGTGTCAGGGCCAGAATGGGCACGTCATCGATCGAGCGCATCTTGACCATCGGGTGCGTGGCATTCGGAGGCAGGATGTCCAGGTTATAGTAGATTTTATTATAGAGCTTGACCAGGGAGCGTTCCAGGTCCTCGCCGACCATGAAACGCACGACAATCAGCACGCCGTTGGGGCGGGAGATGGAATAGACGTACTCGACTCCGGGTATTTCCCAGAATCTCTGTTCCAGGGGTCGGGCCAGCCGTGCTTCCACCTCGGCGGGGGAGGCGCCGGGCAGGCCCACCATCACGTCCACCATGGGCACCACGATCTGCGGCTCCTCTTCTCTCGGGGTCTTGACCAGAGCCACCACGCCCAGGAACAGCGAGGCCGCCACCAGCAGGGGGGTGATCTTGGAATCGATAAAAGCCCGGCCTAAACGGCCGGCGAATTGTGCACCGGTCATCGAGCCACCTCCTCGATCTTTTGTCCCTCGCGCAGCAGGTGATGTCCTGAGAGCACCACTTTGTCACCGGGGTTCAGACCGGAGAGGACTTCCACCATTTCACCGCTGGCCCGGCCCAGGCGCAGCCAGCGCAAGCGCGCCAGACCGTTGTCATCCACCGTAAAGATACCGGTCAGCTGCCCTTTGCGCACGATCGCGCTGTCGGGCACGGCCAGGATCGGGGCCGTACCGGTTTCGAAAAACACCCGGGTGAACATACCGCTTTTAAGCGTGCCACCGGGGTTATCGAGCACCAGTTTTACCTGGAAAGCGCGCGTACGCGTGTCGGCCGAGGGTATTACCGCTTCCACGATTGCGGGCAGCCGGACAGAGCCCGGAATTTCGGTTTCGATCCAGGCTTGCTGGCCGACGGAGATCCGGCCCACGTCCCGCTCGTTCACCGTAGCCACGATATTCATGCTGTCCTGATCTTCCACGGTGACCAGGGGCACGCCCGGGCTGGCCAGGTCTCCCGGCTCGACTGTCTTGGCGGTCACGTAACCGTCGAACGGGGCCACCAGAGTGGAATAATTGAGATTGGCCTGGGCCTCGGACACCCGGCCCTTGGCGTCTGTTACCGCGGCCTGTGCGGATTCAAGCTGTGTGCGGGCGTTATCCAGGTCTTGGTCGGTGGCGCTTTGCTCGTCATGCAGTTTCTTGATACGCTTGAAATAGCTGCCGGCGTTCTCCAGTCGGCTTTTGGCGCTGGACAACGAGGCCAGCGACTGCTGTTGCCGGCTCACGATATCTTTCTGATCCAGCTCCACCAGCACCTGGCCTTTTTTTACCCGGTCGCCGGCTTCCACCCGTACCTGCTGCACGTGCACCATGATCCGGGTTGCCAACTGGGCTTTGCTGACCGGTTCCAGGTTACCCACCGCCGTGGTGAATACCGGCAGTTCCTCAAGCTCGACAGTATATGTCGGCACACGCACTGTTTCGGCTGCCGATGGTTTTTCCCGGGGCCCCTTGCCGCACCCGCCGACAAGGAATGCTGCCGACACGGCTGCCGCGGCCCAATTGAAAATTATTTTTGATTTCATCTGCTTTTCTCCCGCCGTTAATTGATCTTCGAGTAGATTTCATTGCGCCAGAGTGGGGAATCCGCCGGTAACCAGGGAAACCCTTGCCAGAGCGAGGTTATATTCATACAGGGCCTGGATATAGGACAAACGGCTGTTGGTGGCCGCCAGCTCGGTATCCAGAAGGTCGGTGATCGTGGCCAGGCCCTCGCGGTACTGGTTTTCCAGTATGCGCAGGGATTCCTCCGCCTGTTCGGTGGCTTGAGCGGCAACGCCGATCATCTGTTCGGCGGCTCTGGTGTCCAGGCAGGCTTCACGCACCTCGACCTCCACTTTGTGGCGCATCAGGGATTCCTGGTAGCGGGCTTTTTCACGCCCGGCCTTCCGGCTGCGGATCTCTCCGATGTTGCCGAAACCGCTGAAAATCTTCCAGTCGGCGGAGACACCCACCATCCAGTTGTCGCCGTCGCTGCCGAAAGCCCGCCTGCCGTCGGTCTGAAAGGCGAAAAAAGCATTGAAATGGGGGATTACCTCGCCCCAGGCGGCGCGCGCGGCGTAGCTCGCGGCTTGGGCGGCACTTCCGGCCGCCGCAAGATTGCCGTGGTGGGCCAGGGCGAATGCCGTCAGAGAATCCGGCTCGATATCGAACCGGCGCTCGCTTAATTTCTCCGATGGAGAAAGGGGCCTTTGGTCGCGCCACCCGGCGGCCAGTTTGAGATATTCCACCGCCACGGTGACCGCATTTACGACTTTGATCCGCTGTTGTTCCAGTTCGCTTACCCGGACAGAGGCTTTCAGTTTATCTGCACGGGTGGACATGCCTGCGGCCAGTCTCTGTTCGGCCTGGTGACGGTGGCTGCGGGCGGCCGCCAGGGCGGCCTCGATCACCGCCAGGTTTTCACGTGCAAGGATCACCGAGTAGTAGGCATGGCGAATGTCGAAAATTGTCTGCTGGCGGGTGAAATCCGCCGAGTGGCGCGCGGCACTCAGCGCGGAGGCCGCGGTTTTTCGTCCGTAATAGCTCTTCCCGCCGTTGAATATGGGCTGGGCCACCACCACCCGGGTGGAGTAATTGGTAATCGCGTCCGGCTCATTGAGCCTGGGCAGGTCGAAATCCGCCGCAGTGAAACCGGCCTGGCGCAGCTTGCTGCCGAAAGCGAATACCGGGTCGTTGCCGCGGTTGAAAACCTCCGCCACGCTTAGGCTGGGCAGGTTCCCGGCCAGGCTCGCTGTTTTCATGCCTTGCGCCTGGCGCACGCCGCTTTGGGCGGCCAGTATTCGCGGACTGAATTCCAAAGCGTGGTCGATCACCTCGCTCAGGCTTATTTCGAGCGTGTCGGGGTAAGCGCTTAGAGACGCCGGGGCAACCGCCACCAGCAGGAGCGCCAGTGCGGTTGCGGCTGACGGTATTTTCGACCGCAAGAGATTTAAGTAAAAGGTATCTCTCATTATACCTCCTGCGCTACAGGTGATTAGTTGGAAAAGGGATCGGCGATATCAGCTTTTTTGGGCCATACCGAGTTTGGCCAGGATGTCTTCCATCAGGCACCACCTGGTGAACGCCGACTGGAAAAGGTTCGCACCCACAAAGGCGGTGAATAGATACCAGTAAGGGCTGTGCCAGAGGCCCAGAGCCACCGAGGCCATTACAAAAGTGCCTGCAACAGCTCGGATAATTCGTTCCATG
>CAZSTM010000472.1:0-3469 GCA_964609635.1 uncultured Gemmatimonadales bacterium | reverse complement strand
GAGGAACCGGTAGCGGAAGAGGCGCTTGTCGAAAAGCCTGAACCCGAGGAACCGGTAGCGGAAGAGGCGCTTGTCGAAAAGCCTGAACCTGAGGAACCGGCCGCAGAAGAGACTCCTGCAGAAGACCTGGAACTCGAGGAACCGGCAGCAGAAGAGCCTCCTGCCGAAGAGCCTGAACCTGAGGAACCTGCTGCAGAAAAGGCACCTGCCGAAGAACTGGAACTCGCCGGTGTGGACCTCAAGGAAATACCCACCGAAGAGTTGGAGCCGGCCGTAGAGATAGAGACAGAGGAACCCGCAGAGGAGAGCGAGATTCCGGAAGAGGAAATCTTGCTGCCGGATGAATTGCTTTTCCTGGATGAGGAAGAGAAGAAACCTGCAGAAACAGCCAAAAGTGACGTCAGCAGCCAGGGAGACGACCAGATTACCGGGTTAAACTACGATGCCCTTCCGGACCTGAAAACCATGGATCAGAAAGAGGCTCAAGCTTCGGAGTTCGAGGAGGCGGCCCTCTCCCAACCGGAGGAACCGGCCTCGAGCGTGGAGGAGAGCACGGATACGGCCGAAATCGACGCCGAAGCGTTGTATACCGAGATGGAGCCCGAGGACGAACCTCCTGATGAAGAGTTCGCCCAGGTCGCTGCCGGGCCGGTCGATGAATCCCGGAGTGCCGCTGCCATGGCTAAAATGGATAGTTTCGAGGAAACTCTCAATGCACCTCCAGATGCAGTTTTGGACATGGCACTGGATACCGATCCCCTGGCCCAGGAGGAAACACCGGCCGAGGTATCGGAAGGCGAAAGCCTTTCAGCTGTGGAACCAGTGGAGACGGCACCCGAGGCCGAGGAATTAGAAACACTCGATGAAGCAGAGCTGGAACCGGCCGAATCCATCGAGCCGACCCAGGAGCCCCTCGAGGCTGAAAGTCCCCCCGAAGAAGCGGAAGAAGCAGCAGCCGAAGCGCCTGCCGAAGAGCCTGAGCCCGAGGAAGAGGCCGCAGCCGAAGCTCCTGCCGAAGAGCCTGAGCCCGAGGAAGAGGCCGCAGCCGAAGCGCCTGCCGAAGAGCCTGAGACCGAGGAAGAGGCCGCAGCCGAAGCGCCTGCCGAAGAGCCTGAACCCGAGGAAGAAGCCGCAGCCGAAGCGCCTGCCGAAGAGCCTGAACCCGAGGAAGAGGCCGCTGAAGAACTGGTTGAACTCGACGATGAGGGCGAACCTACCGTTGCAGTCGCCGAGGAAGACGATGCCGATAAGGACCTGGCCGCGGTCGAGGCCGAGGCAGAACCCTCAGATGAAGTCGAACTCGAAGATGACGGACTCGACATCGACCTGGGCACTCTCGAGGGCGTGGAGGATATCGAGCCGGCCAAGAAGAAAAAACCCTCGAAACCCAGATCCCGGCAGCCGGCACTTATGGCATTGGTATTACTGCTGTTGGGCGGAATGGGTTATATCTGGTACCAGGGCTGGGTAAGCATGTTGATGCAAGAGGGCTTTTCAAGCACTATGGACCAAATTTATTCGGACCTGAAAGCAAAGTTACCCTGGGGTGCAGCCGGTCTTTCTGAAGAAGTGAAGATCAGAGAAGAGGAAACGGCGGCGGCTGAAACCGTTGATGAAGAAGCCCTCCAGACGGCCCGGCAACAAGAGGCCGAAACCCTGGAATACCCCATACTGAGTTACTCGATCCAGTTGGCTTCATTCCGTTTTAAAACGCTGGCTGCCGAGGCCCAAAATCAACTGGTGGAAAGTGGATTTAAAGATGCTTATATAGTTCCCCTGAAACTGGACAGCCTGGGCGACTGGAACCGCCTCTATCTCGGTTTCTACAACTCCGAGGCCGCGGCGGACTCCGCACTCTCCAGAGCGACAGGAGCCCTCCGGAAATTTACCGGGAAGGCAATCGTGCGGGAAACGCCTTACGCTCTGAAGATCGGCGATTACCCGAAAGCCGAGGCCCTTGAATCGGAGCGCCGGCGCCTGTCAGAAAACGACATACCCTCTTACACCGTTACACTTAAGCCCGACACGACCCGCACATCTGTCTTCAGGCTGTTTGTCGGGGCTTTCGAGAATATCGAGCAGGCGATTTTCATGCGGACCAGACTGTACAATATAGGTCTCAATGCAGAGATAACCGAAAGAAGAGGCGGCGCCAAAGCAGCCCGTAAACCCACCGTTTGATCAACCTTCCCGCAGAGCACGTGGTGCTGTGCCGCCACTCGCCGGATCTTGTAAAGATGGTTCTCTCACCATGAAAATGAAACAGCAGGTTTCCCCCGGCCCCGACAGGAAAAGATACCGCACTTTCAGCTCCTACCTGAAAAACCGATTCGCCTGCAGGGTACACAAGATTTCACTCGATGCCGGATTTACCTGTCCCACTCGCGACGGCACCAAGGGCACCACAGGTTGTATCTACTGCAGTAACCGGAGTTTCAGCTTCAACACCGGACCCGGCCGCCTCTCGGTAGTCGAACAGCTGCAATCAGGCATGGACTATATGCGTAAAAGATTCCGCGCGGAAAAGTTCATCGCCTACTTCCAGGCCTTCTCCTCCACTTACGCACCGGTCCACGAGCTCAAAGCGATCTACGACAATATCAAGAAATACCCTGAGATTGTCGGGCTTTTCATCGGCACCCGGCCGGACTGTGTGCCGGATCCCGTTCTGGATCTTATCGCCTCCTATCGCGAGCATTACCTGACCTGGATTGAATACGGATTGCAGTCCAGCAGCGAGGCCACTCTCGAGCGCATAAACCGAGGCCACGGCGTAGCCGAGTTCACGGATGCACTCGCCCGGACCCACGCCCGGGGAATCGAGGTCTGCGCCCATGTCATCCTGGGCCTGCCGGGGGAGACCAGAGAAGATATGCTGGCAACCGCCGACTATCTTGGCCGGGCGGGAGTGGACGGCGTAAAACTTCACGTACTGCACGTGCTGAAAAACACGCCCCTGGCCGCCGAATACCAATCACGACCGTTCCCCCTACTGAGCCTGGAGGAATATGCAAACCTGGCGTGCGATTTTCTGGAGCGAATTCCACCGGAGATGGTTCTGCTGCGCCTGGCTGCCCAGGCTCCGCAGGCGCACCTGGTAGGGCCTCGGTGGTGTGCCTCGAAATACCAGGCACCAGCCGCAGTAGAGTCTGAACTGGAACGCAGGGACAGCTATCAGGGAAGGCTATTTGGAGACGCGACGTAGGCTCATGCAGCCTACAATCGGGCAGGCTGCCACGCAAAGCCCATCGCCGACACATTTTTTCTTATCGACTGCGGGCTTTCGTTGGGCATTGAGACTGATCGCCTGGTAGCCGAGTACCGAACAAACCTTGAAACAGTTTCCGCACCGGGTACAGGATTGATCATCGATGCTGGCTACCACGCGCACAGAAGTGGGTAATTGATCCGGTTCGCAGACAAATGGCAGGCTTTTGCCCACCAGTTTGTCCACCGAACTTATCATTTT
>CAZSTM010000471.1:0-3472 GCA_964609635.1 uncultured Gemmatimonadales bacterium | reverse complement strand
TGAGTACTTCGTGGCCGACAGCCGTCGATCCTTTAGCTCCCTCCGGCATACCCAATTCCGGGCCCACGGCCACCAATTCAGTGCTGCTGGCCTGTCTCACCAGCTTTTTGGTTTCCGGATCCAGAGCCCTGCCGTCATCCCCGCGCAGATAATCGAGAAACGGTGTATGTGCCAAAGCTACGCAATTGTAGGACTCTTCCTGACGAATTCCGCAGCCGTCCATTATAATCAAAGCACTCGGACCATCAAATGCAGGAATTTCTTCGCTTTTTTTTCTGGCGCTCATGCGTGGTTGCCTCCTTGGTCTACTCGTAGGTGGGAATATCGAGTTCGATAAGCTCTCCCATTCGCCGGGTTAGATATTGAATGATATTTCCCACAGTTTCATCGAAATCCACATTATCCACGGTGAAGATTTTGTTTTCCCTGGCCTTGGTGATCAGGGCGTCCTGGATCTTACGGATATTTTCAAAATTCTTCAGATATTTTTGCGACACCCGTTCTGTGGTTTCCTCTCCCCGTACGGTAAACCGGTTGCGGTGCAGCTCTTCCTGCATGGCACAAATCAGTACCTGGATAACTATGACTTTTTCGGAGAGTTCGCGGGAAAGTTTCTGGGGGATCAAGTGTACGCCTTCGATAACCATCGACAGATTCTCGTTTATCGCCCGGCGCACGATGGCGTTCACCCCAACGTTGACTCGAGCGGTCTGCTCCTGGAAGGCCACCAGTACAGGATCGGCCTTTTCGCCGAACGGACGCTTGACCCTACGCCAGACAGCAAAAGAGGACTCATGGATCGAGGGCATTAGTTCCCGTGAAAACATACCGCGCATGATTTCACGGATGGTATCCGTTCCGATCACCCGGGTAATACCCAGCCGGTGGGCGATCTCCACCGAAAGCGAACTCTTGCCGGTGCCGGTAGCCCCTGCAAACATCAGGAGCAAAGGCTTCCCAGGATTTTTAAGCGAGCGCCAAAGCAGGTAATGTTTGGCGTAGGGGCTGCCGAAATCGGACAGGATTTTCTGATAGGTCAGTCTGCGGAGCTCATTACGGCTGATGGTACGGATATCCCATTCCTCGAGGTCCTCGGCCATCTTCTCGGCTACAGTGTGGGCCATTTCCGGAGTCAGCCCCGCAGCAAGCAGGGACTGGGCCAGTATGCCCCTGGAAAAAGGCTCTTCAGTTCTTTCGTCTCCCACGCTAATCGTTCCGGTAGCGGTCTTCCAGCTCTCATACCTCGAGGCCGCCTCGAGTCCGAACTGCTCTTCGATCTTTTGGGCGGCGAGGGTCTTGAGCTGGCGACGAGGCAGCTCCCTGATCCCTTCCTCAATCAGGATATCCTGGATGCTGCTGGCCATCTTGTACGATTCTTCCGAGGGGAGGCCCGAGCGGATAAGCGAGCGTGCCATCAGTCCTTTGGAGTACGGGAAACGGAACTGTTCGGAGACTACAATAATGGTTTCTTGCAAGTCCTTATTGGCCATAAAGGTCAACTCTTCATCCTGAATTATTCGATTCCCGCAACAATCTTGCAGGCATCCTGGCTGCTGATAATCCCCACCAGCTTGCCGTCTTTCACCACCGGGACCCGGTGAATCTTTCGGTGGACCATCGTGCCGAACACCTCAGCTACATCGTCTTCCTCGCCCACAGTGATTACATCGGTGGTCATCACTCCTTCGACCCAGTTGTACCTGCCCTTGTGGTCCTTCTGTTCATCGATGCTCACGTGCACGCGGATCAGGTGATCGATAGCCCGGATCACATCCTTGGAGGAAACAATCCCGATCAGCTTGCCCTGCTCATCCACTACCGGCGCGCCGGTAATCCTGTTCTTTTCCAGCAGCTTGATCAGCCGGCGGATGGACAGTTCCTTGGTTACCGTGAGCACTTCGTGAGTCATGATTTCCTTAACTTTCATAGAAACCCTCCTGATTCGAATAACCAAATTTATGAAGATTTTCGACTCCGCGCGGTACTTAACGCTCCGAGCTTCCAGGGATTGTGCTGTAAAGAAAAAAAAGCGGCGACCCTGCGGCCACACTGCCTTATGTTTGAAGTAAGAATTCCCGGTGGAAAGAAAATTGTAACTTACCCCGCACCTCATTGTACCCGCAGTAAAAAATTTTGTCAAGCTAATAGGCTTTATGCGACCTAGAGCATCCGGAGAACCTCTTCGGATACTGAAACGGCCTGTGGTGCTCTAGCGTTTCAAATTACGGAACCGTGAGTACTCCAGACCGAAAGCCCTCCCATCGAAACCATCCTCGTTTTCCAGCTCGTCCAGATAGACCGCTCTGCCGAGGGTCCGGCTTTTTTTAGCGGCGATCAAGATCCGGCAGGCCTCTATCTGCTCGGAGATCGGCCTGTCGGCCCGTCCTGTGGAGAGGCTTTCCGCCATGGCGGCGAACATCCTCTGGTAACCGTTATCACTCGAAGGAATGAGCTGTTCGATACCCCGGTCGGCAAGAAGCATAAGCTGCGGGCCCTTGAGGGCATACCCGAGCATGAGAACCACCGGCGGCCTGTCCTGGTACTTTACGTGAATGATATGCTCCTTGCGGTAGAAATCCAGGTAATTGACAGCCGTCGCTCCCAGACCCACCACTTCCTGCATGGCTTCCACCCCGTGGATACCGTAATAGATCAGGTCGTGCATGTCGTTACGGCTGTGGGAATTGATCTTGCCGTAAACAGTCAAGGCCACCTTGTCGGCTCGTGATTGATAGCTTTTCTTGAACTCCTGGAGATTTTCGGAATAACGATAGATGCTGCCTCCGAAAACAGGTGTCTTGTATTTCAACTGCAACTCCAGCAGCCGGCGGGCATCGGCCTGGGTGCCCACGCAGGGCTTGTCGATAAAAACCGGCTTGCCTGCGGTGATAAACGGCTCGGCATCCGGGAGGTGACTCTCCCAGTTGCAGCCGATCACCAGGGCCACATCTACCAGCGGGACCATCTGCTCCACGGTGTGGCAGAGGTGTTTCACCCGGTATTCTTTCATAAATTGTTCCGTGCGCTCCGTCGGGTAAACCAGACCTCGGTTCAGCACTGCGACCAGCCGGGCTCCCTCCAGCCCGGCGATCACCTGGGCCAGAGTATCGCTGTGAGAGGTGTCGAGCTCTATTATTCCGATACGCAGCTCCCGGCCTTGCGGGGTGCTGATTCCAGACGGTTGGGTGGTGGCGGCCTGTGCCCGGCCGATCTTACCTGCCAGGGGCGCGGCCAGTGATGCTCCCGAAAATAACAGGGCCAGGTTCTGTCTGAAAAAACTCCTACGGTACATGGCACTCCCCCTCAGGTTGTATCGAACAATGACTTCTTCTCAGCCCGGGCGAACGGTTCCGGTTGACGAACTCTTGAAATCTCAGGCTGCAGAAAATTACTCGTAAGGAAATTATAACACACTTCATCAGCCGGAATCAAGAAAACCTCCACCGGAGGGCAGCCTGTTCACAATTGAAAG
>CAZSTM010000470.1:1877-3473 GCA_964609635.1 uncultured Gemmatimonadales bacterium | reverse complement strand
GAGAATTACTTGGCGAAGAAATCTTCCACATAGTTCCGGAGATTTCTATCTCGCAGGAAACGAGTAGTGCTGTCGGAGAGCTCTACCAGCTTATCAAAGCTCTGTAGAGAGGATGATCCCATACCGCCCGGCTCGAATCCTCGGATGAGGCCGAATATTTTTGGCTCAAAATGCAAGCTGGTGTGGTAGAATAAAATGTCTACCGGTTCATCCCAGCGCATTTCAAGGTAGATTATTTCGCCGTTGATATTTTTCACCTCGATGTTCTCGTCCTTTATGGGTATCGTGAGGGCTTCGGCTTTTGCGGTGAGAATCACGCGCACCCGATCGACAGATTGGCTGGCGAAAAACAGACGGGCCTGGTTCTGCATAACATCTTCAATGAACCACAGCTTGCTGTAGGGAACCCAGAAGCTGATTGCCGTGTAAACTCCCAGCAGCAAGGCCAGCAGAACCAGCTTCCTCTGGTACATTTGAAACATGGTAATAATTCGGCTGGCAGAGGATTAGAGTTAACTGAAAGAATATTTTTAAGATTTGGACTTAACCTGGATTATACGTGAAAACATTACTTATGGCTTTGTTTCCCTTTGCATTCTGAAACACGGATAACACGGATGTTGCACGGATTACACGGTTCTACACCACCCGACTACATTCCTGGAGCGTGGTGAGGGGTTATCTGTGAAATCAAATTTTATATCCGTGAAATCCGTGATCCGGAACCATAAGACGACTGTGATGCCCGGGGTTATGAAATCCTTTTGAAAGACTACCGATTCGTTGAATTATCCAATTTTAATATAAACAATGTTATAAACCATTCCAAGATATAGTTACTCAAAACGAGCTTCAAGTTGCGAAAAAAATTTTACAGCCTTCTGTGCTCCTGGGCTTTTCTGGTTGTGGTTTTTTCGGGCACAGAGCCCGGTTTTTTTACCGGAGAGGCGCTGGCCGCCGGTAACGGACGGTTTACTATCGCCCGGTTGATCTACGAAGGTGGAGGGGACTGGTACTCCAACCCCTCTTCGCTGCCAAACCTGCTCGCCGCTATTCGCCTTTATACCGGACTGGAGGTAAATGAAGAAGAGGTGCAGGTCAGCCTCAAAAGCCCGGATTTGTTTAACTACCCCTATCTTTACCTCAACGGGCACGGCAATGTCAAGTTCGACGATGAGGAGGTGAAAGCCCTGCGCAGATACCTGGAAGAAGGGGGTTTTTTGCACGCGGATGACAACTACGGCATGGACAAAAGCTTTCGCCGGGAGATTAAAAAGGTCTTTCCCGAGGCGGAATTGGTCGAATTGCCGTTTGATTTTCCCATATATCACACCGTGTTTGACTTCCCCCGCGGCCTGCCCAAGATTCACGAGCATGACGGCGGTCCGCCTCTGGGACTGGGGATCTTTTCCGGAGGCAGGCTGGTGTTATTCTACAGCCTGAACACCGACCTGGGCGACGGCTGGGAAGATCCCCAGGTGCATAAAGATCCCGAGGAAGTCAGAATCAGGGCCCTGAAAATGGGAGTCAATATTTTCATCTACGCCCTTACGGGCCGCTAGAAAGGATCGGCTGGTTGGATAAGGCTGACAAAGA
>CAZSTM010000470.1:0-1867 GCA_964609635.1 uncultured Gemmatimonadales bacterium | reverse complement strand
CGGGTGCTGAATGCCCTGCGTGCCGCGAGAAAACGTATCTGGCGTTTCCTGCTGGCACGGACAACCTTCCGGCTGCTGAATGTCTGCCTGGGCGCCGGAGCGGTCCTTTTTATTATCGAAAAGAATCTCTACCTGCCGGCAGCTGCGCGAATCGCCGCACTGGTTATATTGTCGCTCATCCTGCTGCTTCTGGCCGCATACCGTTTAACCAAAGCGGCCGCCGGTTATGGCAATCTTTTGAAAGTGGCCAGGGCCTGCGATGAAAAATTCCCGGAATTCAAAAACCGTCTGGAGTCCGCTGTTCAACTCAGCCGCATGCAGGAGCAGGGGAGGAGTTCCTCGCTTTACTCGAACGAACTGCTCCAGGCTGCGGTGGCCCAGGCAGCTTCCCTGGTAAGCGACAGGAACGCTGTGCGCAGGATGGCGGACAGGGTTTGTGATACCCAGAGGCGGAAATTGCGCCGGGAGCAGTACCTGGCCGCAGGAGTTGCAGTTCTGTTGCTGGCTTTCGGGATTTCCGATCCGCTCTGGCTGGCCGGGATTTTCCAGAAATACTCTCATCCGATGATGATCCTGCAGCAGGAGCGCAACTTCCATATCCTTACGCATCCGGGTAATATCACGGTCCTGCGCGGCGATACTCTTGAAATCACAGCCTCGGGCAGCATTCACCGCCCTCAACCCATGCTGATTCATTTCAGGCAGGTAGGCAAGGGAACGGAAACCGCGGCCATGCGGAGTCTTTCGTCTCGCCGATATACTTTTACTTTCAGCGGCCTGGAAAACGACCTGAGGTATTATCTGCAGCAGGGCTCCACTTTTACGGACACCTTTGATATCCGGGTGACCAATAATCCTTTTGTAACCGAGCTTCGCCTGAAGTACATTTATCCGGCTTACACCGGCCTGCCCTCCTATGAGACTTCGCGGGACAGGGCGATCCAGGCCCTGAAAGGCACCCGGATCGTGCTTGCCGGCAAATCCAGCAATATTCTGCGCTACGCCCATCTGTTACTGGGCGAGGACAGCCTGCGCAGCATGGCGATCTCAGCCGGGAGAACCTTCTCTGATACCATAACCTGCCTGGGAGACGGTAGTTACCAGATCAGGCTGAAAGACCGCTGGGGACTCGCCAATACCGATACCATGATTTACCCCATCACTGTCATCCAGGACGAGCACCCCCGCATAGCCTTACGGTTTCCGGACACGGAGGCACAGATCGATGAAAGCATGCAGCAGGGACTTATCTTCGAGCTGGCCGATGATTTCGGCATCTCGCATGTCCGCCTGGTCTACCACAAGGAATCCGCCTCGGGTACCTCCGCCGAAGAGAAATCCCGAACCATCGCCCATTATCGGGCACCGCAGACTTACCAGGTGGACCAGTACCTCTGGGACTTGAAAGAACTTAAGCTGCTGCCCGAGGAGTCGGTTATTTACACTCTGACGGCTGTCGATAACGACAATATCTCAGGACCGAAATCGACCTCGACCAATCAGTTCCGCATACGGTTTCCCTCGCTGCAGGAGATTTTCGAACGCCAGCAGCAGAACCAGGAAGAAATCACCCAACAACTCGAGGAACTGGAAGACCAGGGGCGGCAACTGCGCGAAGAGATCAGGCAAATCAGCCAGGCGCTCGAGCGGGAACAGCAAATCGATTGGGAACAAGGGCGCCGGTTGAACCAGGCCATAGCCCAACAGCAGCAGATGGCCACTGATCTAAAGGAACTCTCCGAACAACTCGATCATCGTTACCCCGGTTAATCCCAGAAGTTTATTTGCTGTTTCGCCACCAGTAACAATGAGTGCGTCAAAGTCATTGCCTTTGATCAAGCCGGATACGTAGCCGCTGAATTGCTTT
>CAZSTM010000469.1:0-3499 GCA_964609635.1 uncultured Gemmatimonadales bacterium | reverse complement strand
ATCCTGCGGCCCACCGCCACTATCGGCTACCTGGCGGATGTCGAGCTGGCAGGCTACGAGGCAGGGGCTTTCGAGTTTTTCTGGCCCTGGCTGATGATGTGGTTTTTTCAGACCCTGCTGGCTTTTTTCAGCGGGCCCGGAGTGGGCAGCGGCATGCAGTTTATGCTGTCCACCAAGTGCGCGCGCGACACCTGCAAGCAGGGCGCCGGTTTCCAGGTGCTGGCCTTCCCCAGGTGGACCCTGGTAGCCGGGCTGGCGCTGCTGGCCCTGAAAGCCGACATCGATGTAAAAGACACCGATATGCTCCTGCCGCAGATAATCAACACCATGCTCCCCTGGGGCATCAAGGGCTTCGTGTTGGTGGGCTTCCTGGCTGCTTTCATGTCCACTTTTTCGATAAGTATCAACAATGGAACCTCGTACCTGATCCGGGATATTTATATCCGCCACATCCGGCCCCGGGCCGAGCGCAAGGAATTCCTGGCGGCCACCTATTTCTCGGCCGCCTTTTTCGTGGTGCTCGGAATCCTGCTCGGTACGACTATGCACAGCGTTCTCGAGCTGGGAATCTGGGTTTACTCCATCCTGGCCGGCAGCATGCTGGTCCCGCTGATCCTCAGGTGGTACTGGTGGCGTTTCAACGGCTGGGGCTTCGCTTTCGGCATGATGGCCGCTTTCCTGGTTGCCGTAATACAGAAAATCCTGAAAGCCGGCTTCGGAATTACCTGGCCGGACTATTTCTTCTATTTCCTGATGATCGGCATATCCATAGTTGTCTCCATAGCAGGAGCCCTGCTGACTCCGGCCACCGAGCGCGAGACGCTGCTGGAGTTCTACCGCAAAATCCAGCCCTGGGGCTACTGGAAGCCGATCCACCGCCAGGTGGCCGAGCGCTGGCCCGAACACCGCAAAGAAAAAATGCTCGCTCTTGACTTGTTTAACTGTGCGATAGGGGCCGCCTGCCTGTTCTGCATGAACGTAATGCCGCTGTATTTCATGCTTCACGACTGGGCGATGTTTTTCAAGCTGCTGGTGGTCTTTCTGCTCACAGCGGGGGTCCTTTACCGCAGCTGGTACAAGACCCTGCCCGAGGATTAAACCCTGAGATAAACCTGAAATGAAGCCTCTGCTGATAATCCAACACCTGGAAAGAGAGGACGCCGGAGTTTTCACCGGGGTCCTGGAGCAGTTCTCGTTCGAGAGCCGGTTGGTGCGCACCTATGCAGGCGAACAGGTGCCTTCCGGGCCGGAGGATTTCAGCGGCCTGCTGGTTCTGGGCGGGCTGATGAACGTGGACCAGACCGGGCGCTACCCGCATCTGATTGAGGAGATGCGGCTGATGCGCCTGTCCCACCAGGCCGGCGTGCCTGTGCTGGGAATTTGCCTGGGCGCCCAGTTGACGGCCGCAGCGTTCGGGGCTCCGGTTTATGACGGCAAAGTCAAGGAAATCGGCTGGTACCAGGTGGACTTGGCCCCGGAGGCTGAAAATGACCGGCTCTTTCACGGTTTCCCGGACCGTTTTAAGGTCCTGCAGTGGCACGGCCAGACTTTCGATCTGCCGGCCGGTGCAATCCGGCTGGTGGCCTCGGAAGCTTACCCGAACCAGGCCTTCCGTTATGGCTCGACTTCCTGGGGCATTCAGTTCCACCTGGAAGCCGACGGCAGGCTGCTGCGCCGCTGGCTGGAGGCCGGTTCAGAGGAGCTCGCGGCCTGCCCGTATATCGACCGGGATGAGGTGCTGGCCGGTATCGAGAGCTATGAGGCCGAATGTCTCGGCCTGGGTCGCGAACTGTTCAAGCGATTTATCGAGGCTGCAAAGACCGCTTCCACTGCACCTAGGCAAGACGCGATATCTGAATAAAACTTGAGGAGGAATCTTATGGGCCGTTTGAGCGGAAAAGTAGCGATTGTCACCGGCGGAGGGACCGGCCTGGGCCGGGCTGTCGCGCGGCGGTTTGTGGAGGAGGACGCCGCAGTGGTAATCTGTGGAAGGCGGATGGAGAAGCTCGAGGAGACCGTACGCCTGATCGGCGAGTCTCGCGACAGGGTTCTGCCGCTTACCTGCGATGTAACCGACCAGGCGCAGATCCTGGAGCTGGTGAAAAAAGCGGCGGACAGATTCGACGGTATCGATGTGCTGATAAACAACGCCGGGGTGATGCGTTTCGGTGAGCTGGGCGCGGCGGACGATGCGACCTACGAGCTTCTGATGAGAACCAATGTCTGGGCCCCCTGGCGTCTCAGCGTGGCGGTGGTTCCCCACCTGAAACAGCGCGGCGGCGGCTCGATTGTCACTATCAGCTCGATAGCGGGCTTGAAAGGGATGAGCGGGGCGGGGCTTTATTGCACCAGCAAGGCGGCGGTGCAGATAATCAGCCAGACCCTGGCCCTGGAGCACGCCGCAGACAACATCCGGGTCAACGTGATCTGCCCTGCCCTGGTGGAGGGAACCGAGCTGGCCCTGCCGATTGTAGGGGCAGATGGTCTGCAGGAATTCTACAGCAAGCTGAGACCTCTTCACCCCCTGGGCCGTAACGGAAAGCCAGAGGATGTGGCGGATGCGGCGCTTTTTTACGCCTGCGAGGCCAGCCGCTGGATTACCGGCACCATACTGCCGTTAGACGGGGGGAGGATGCTGACCAGCAATAGGCCGAAGATCTGAAATCACTCCACAGGCTCATATTTGGAGCAGTTGAAGATTTTTGCCGATTCGCTTTGCTTGCAGGAGTTCAAGCACTTGCGGCACATGCGGTTGAAAGTGGGAACCTGTCTGCCGCGGGTCAGGCTTACTCCTTCGGGGTGGAGCATGCGCCTCATGTGTTCTTTCTTCAGTTCGTCCCCCAACTTTTTAAGCTCGGTACGGGTTTCCTCGAGATCTTTTTTGTTCCTGGCGACAAGCTCCTGAAGATCGCGGAAATCCAGCTGGGGTCTTTTTTTACGTTTGCCCGCCATGGGTAACGTAGCTTTCCATCACCTGAGTGCCGTTTGACATGCCCACGGGACTTGTAAACAAGGTCATCCCGTGTAAACGATCGGCCGCCGACTTGTGCTGCTTTTCGCGCTACAACCTGCGGCTTGCCGAGTCCCCTGATCACCTCTTTAATAATAACCGCTGAAAATAATTTGGCAACAATCGTCGCCAAAAAAACGAAAGTGGCCGGTGATGCTTGAAAATCCGCTCCAGGGTGATTAACATTACTTGGGCCGGCGGGGCTGATAGTGCATTCCAAGTTAGGAAGGGCAATAACTTAAAAACAGGGGTGTTATCATGAATAAAGCCGGCAGGAGAAAAGATATAAGTCGCCGGGGCTTTATCTCGGGTTTATCCGGTGCGGCCGCTACCCTTGCCGCCGCTCCATCGGTTATGGCAGGGAGTAGAACCACCGAGTACAAAAAGTCGGACAAGCTGGTCAGGATAGGTGTGGTCGGCGGCAGATTCGGCGCTGAATTCCAATGGCACGAGCACCCGAACAGCAAGGTTACCGCTGTATGCGACCTG
>CAZSTM010000468.1:0-3537 GCA_964609635.1 uncultured Gemmatimonadales bacterium | reverse complement strand
AGTGGATGCGGTCAAGATCGAGGGCGGACGAAACATGTCACCGGTCATCCGGGCGGTGGTAGAGGCCGGCATCCCGGTGATGGGCCACGTGGGATTGATGCCCCAGTACCGTTCCATGCTGGGCGGGCTCAAGGTCCAGGGCAAGGAGGAAGAGGCGGCGCACCTGATCATCGAGGATGCGCAGGCCGTGGCGGATGCCGGCTGCTTCGCAGTGGTGCTCGAGGCCGTGCCCCGTGAGCTTGCCGACCTGATAACCGGGCGGATTCGCATTCCTACCATCGGAATCGGAGCCGGGCCCGACTGCGACGGGCAGATACTGGTGCTCCACGACGTGCTGGGCCTGAGCGAACATACTCCCCGCTTTGTCAAAACCTGGGAAGACATCTCGACCCGGGTGATCGAGGCTCTCGAAGCTTACCAAAAGGAAGTTTCCTCCGGCAGCTTCCCGGATGATTCCCACAGTTTCCACATGGATAAATCCATACTCGATAACCTATGAAAAAAGACCTCGAACGCCTGATGCACGATGCCGGAATCGATGTCCTCTGGGTCAGCGGCGCAACTTCCGAGTGTCCGGATATCTACTACCTGACAAACGGTGTCTCGCTCAGCAAGGCCTGGGTCATTCTGCGGCCCGGGGCAAAACCCCTGCTGTGCCACTCGCCCATGGAGCGCGAGGCCGCATCCTCGAGCGGCTGCCGCACCCTGGATTTCAACCTACTCGGCGCGGAAGAGATCTCCCGAAAGTATGACGATCCGGTCGAGGTGCGTTTCCGGATGTTCGAACGCCTGGCGGAAATGGAGAACCTTTCAGGCCGGCTGGCCGTGCACGGGCTGATGGACCCGGGCGAGGCGCACGCGCTGTTCGGTGCGATTAGCGAGCGACTGGACGGAATCGAACCGGCCAGGGTTAACCCGCCCATACTGGAGCAAGCCCGTTTTACCAAAGACGATCAGGAAATCAACCGGATGAAAGAGGTGGCGGCCTCCGCCCTGGAAACTCTTGAAGAGGGGCTGAAAGTAATCCGCCTGGCTCATTCGGATGGTGACCGGCTGGTGGACAGCCGCGGCCGGCCGGTGAGGGTGGGTAAGGTGAAAGAGGCGATCCGCCTGGGATTGGCCGAGCGGGGCCTCTACGAGGCCCACGGGACCATACTCTCGATCGGGCGCGAGGCCGGAATCCCGCACGCCGAAAGCTCCCCGGATACCGTGTTCACCACCGGCCGCACCGTGGTGCTCGACATGTTTCCCAGGCAGAACGGCGGTGGATATTTTTTTGACATCACCCGCAGTTTCTGTATCGGTCACGCCCCGAAAGAAGCCCTGGAGCTATACCACCAGGTACTCGCAGCACAGCGGAAAGCTATCGGCGTAATCGAGCCGGGCATGGAAGGCTACCGTCTTCAGGAACTGGTCTGCGACCATTTCGAAGCCCTGGGCCATCCCACTATCCGCAGCCATCCGGGCACCACCGAGGGTTATGTTCATAACCTGGGCCACGGGATCGGGCTCGAGGTTCACGAGAACCCTTACCTCAGAATTCAGGATACGCCCGGAGAACATAGCCGCATTCAGCCGGGTGCGGTTTTCACTATCGAGCCGGGCCTGTATTATCCCGAGCGCGATATGGGCATCCGCATCGAGGACGTGGTTTATCTCGACAACAAGGGCAATGCAAAAATACTGGCGCCGTTTAAAAAGTTCCCGGTCCTGGCACTCGAGGGGTAGTCTGCTTTTAAAGCGTTTTTAATCAGCCATATCGCAAAGCAGAAGCCAGGTCTTTTCCACAGGCTTTTTTTGATTTTTTATACAATCTGTGTTAACATATCAATGATGAGGCTGTTTGACCCCGCCGAGCTAATATATAAATTTGCACGCCGGACCTGGAGGTAGGCATGAACGCCAAAGCAATTACAGCGCTTTTATTGTTGACAGGCTCCACCATGCTTTTCGCAGCCGAACGGGCGGTGGTGAAACAGGTCGAAAAGGACGGCACCATAAAAATCTCGTTCTGGAGCAGAATCAAGCTGGCAGGAGTCGAATTTCCCGGCAGTCGCGTACCGGACCCGCAGTTCGAGCTTTTCCACGAGGAATCGGTCGAGGCCCTGCAAGAACTTATCGAGGGCGAAGAAATAAAGATCTATTTCGTGACCGACAGCTGGTTTCCGAAGAAAGGCCGGGCGTACGTGTACCTGGACACGGTCTTTGTCAATGCCTATATGTTGCGGAAAGGCTACGGATACTGGGATAAAAAGCTGGATCACCAGCTTGCCGGGGAGCTCGCCGATTACGAACGCACGGCGAAAAAGATGCGCATAGGCTTATGGTTAAGCCCGTTCTCCGAGGAAAAATTCCCTTGAGGGGCTACTTGCCGATAATGAAGCTCCAGCCTTCCTCTGTCTTTTGGATAAGCCGGCCCGCCGTGCGGAAGGGCTCGGCCGTACGTTCAAGCAGCAGCTCCTTTTCCTGCCCGCTCTCCAGGTATGGCAAAGCGTAAAGTATTGCATCACCTACCCTGTAGGTCCATACCCCGGTATTCTGCGCCCTTTCGAGCACCTTCCCAGGACAGGATAGAAAATCACCGCCGAACCATCCCAGCAGTGGCGGATTACAAACCGCCGGTAATCCACCAGTGAGGCGATTGCCCGCTCCTGCCGGATGCTGAACGCCCTGTCTCAGACTTCCACGTACCTTCCCAGAGCATCGAAAAAAATCCAATGAAAATCCAGGGCATATTCATTTAGCGGACGCCTTTGTTTTTCACCTCGATGGTAATCGACTCATTGACAATCGAGCTGTCTCCTGCAGTTACCACATAGGAGTGTCTTTCGGCTTTCGGGGTTTCGCTATGGGAGCGAAAGGCCCCGTTTTCCATCCAGGAATGGGTGATAACTATATCTCCCGGCTGCGGCTTGCCCGCCGGCCGTTCGGGTTCATAATAGGCGTAGACTTTCAAGTTGTTCAGCGAGGCGCGTACCTTGCGGGTTACCCGGAACTTAACGTAACACTTTTTGCAAGGCTTCACCGGACGGGCCTCCACCGACTTGTCGAAGCGCCAGTGTCCGGCCAGAGGCGGTCGGTCCTCTTCCTTATAAGAGATCAGCCAGCTCTTGTCGAGTTCCGCGGTGGAGGCTTCCCAGAGGACCCGCCAGTTCTCCGGCGCTTTTTGGGCGTAAAGGATTTGCAGGGAATCTTTCTCCTCGGCCTGCAGATCGATACCGAAAGAGCCGTACACAGTCATCCAGTGGATAAGCCCATCGCCCGGGGGATCTATTTCTACTACCAGAGAACCGGATTGCCCCTGCGGCGGACTGAGGCGCCGGGTAAAATGGCTGTCGTACTCCAGGTTGTTGATAGAGAAACAGTATTTTTTCAATGATTCGATGCTCGAAAAATCGGGCTCCAGGCACAGCTGCTCGCCGGGTTCAGACAGTTCGACAGTGAAATTGTTTTTTCCCTCGGTGATTGCAGGCAGAAGAACCGGAGAATAAAAAAGGCTGTTTTTCAGCTCCATATTCCCGAAAGAGATATCCTCGG
>CAZSTM010000467.1:0-3578 GCA_964609635.1 uncultured Gemmatimonadales bacterium | reverse complement strand
CACAATACCGAATCTATTTCATAGAGTATTAGATCCCAGCACACCCCTGCCGGACATCGATGTTCATTAACGAGCGCCTCATAATCATCCATAAAATATTTCATTGTAGTCAACACAGGATTCGAGGAAGTGAGGCCCAACTGGCAGAGCGAGGCTTTTTGCACCACCAGAGCCAACTCCTGCAGCTGCTCCAGATCTTCCAATTTGGCTATGCCGTTACAGATATCCTCAAGAATCAAATACATTTGGATTATACCCTCCCGGCAAGGAGTGCATTTTCCGCAAGATTCATCCATCAAAAATCTCATAAAAAACTTGGCGACATCTACCATGCAGGTGTCTTCATCCATCACTACCATGCCGCCGGATCCCATCATTGAACCTGCTTCTTTAAGGCTCTCGAAATCGACTGGAAGGTCTAAGAGTTCCTCGGGAATACAACCTCCTGAGGGACCGCCCGTCTGGATGGCTTTGAATCGTTTTCCATCTTGAAGACCTCCACCGATTTTATAAACGATATCTCTCATGGTGATACCCATCGGAATTTCCACAAGTCCGGTGTTATTGAGTTTTCCTACGAGGGAGAATACTTTTGTGCCTTTGCTTGTCTCCGTTCCGATTTCGGAAAACCACTTGCCTCCACGCTGGATAATAATGGGTACGTTAGCCCATGTTTCCACATTGTTTATATTAGTTGGCTTATACCATAATCCTTGTTCCACCGGATACGGTGGACGGGCCCAGGGTTCACCAATTTTCCCCTCCAGCGATGCCATTAACGCAGTTTCTTCTCCGCAAACGAATGCTCCGGCGCTCCTGTGAACATGAACATCAAAACTGAAATCGGTACCAAATATTTTCTTCCCTAGCAATCCATACTCGCGAGCCTGTTCAATAGCTTTGTTCAATGTTTCAAGAGCGATGGGATATTCATGCCGGATAAAGACAAAACCTTTTTCTGCTCCGATGGCTCTCGCACCGATGGCCATTCCCTCCAAAACCGAGTGAGGGTCGGATTCAATAATACTCCTGTCCATATAAGCTCCCGGATCTCCTTCATCCGCATTGCAGACAACATATTTTTCCTCATCTTTAGAAACCCGGGCCAGGTCCCATTTGTTTCCTGTCGGAAATCCTGCTCCTCCTCTTCCCCGCAGGCCGGAAATTTGGATTTCCTGGACTATTTCTTCCGGCGTCATCTCAACCAGGACTTTAGCGAGAGCTTTGTATCCATCATGAGCTATATATTCATCGATTTTCTCTGGATTGATTATTCCTCTATTGCGGAGGGCAATAAGCCTCTGATTACTGAAAAATTCGATATCTTTCATCTTAGGAACGGGGGATTCTTCTTTCGGAGGGGAATAAACTTTCTCTTTCAACGGTTTGCCATTAATAAAATGCTCTTTAACCAGGCTGGGAATGTCTTTTTCTTTAAGAAATTGATAGTAGATACCATCGGGCTGAACCATCATCATCGGCCCTTTGCAATAGCCAAAACAGCCGGTTGTGCTAATGGTTATCTTATCCTTCAGGTTCTGTTTTTCGACTTCTTGCTCAAGGGCTTTTTTCACCAGGTACGATTTATTGGAAGCACATCCAGTTCCATCACACAGAATCACATGTGTGCCATTGAGTTTCACTTTAATAGCCTCCTCACAAATGGGTCCTTTCATTACCTATTCCGAAAGCGTAATCTTCCACCAGTTCACCTTCTATAATATGCTTTTTGACTATCTCTAAAATTTTGTCCTTGGATAAATCCACATATTTGACCGGCGGATGACCAGCTATTTCCACAGTGGCCATGGGTTCTCTACTGCACAGCCCGGCACAGCCTGAGGTGGACACAATTACATCAGTAATACCTTTTTTTTCGAAAAAATCTGAGATAGTGGAAATAATTTCTTCGGCACCGGAGGCGATACCACAGGTTCCCATGTGGACTGTTATTTTGGCTCTCTTTCCGCCCTCTCGGAGTTTTGTAAGTCTTTTAAGATTTGTCTGGATTTCCTCCAGGTCATTAATTTTCAATTTTGGCATAAATATCATCTCCTTTTGAAACAAAGCGCTTTTTCATACTGCAACAAGTTTTTCAGCCTCAGCCGACTTGTGGTATCTATTCAATATTTTAGGAATTTGGCTTATGGTTACTTTACCGTAAACATCATTCCCTATCATAAAGACAGGCGCCAATCCACAGCAGCCAAGGCACCGAACTTCCTCTAACTTGAACAAAAGATCCTCGGTTGATTCCCCGGCTTTGATACCCAGTTCCTGTTCTAGCTTTTCCATGATTCTTGGTGCTCCTCGAACGTGACAGCCTGTTCCCATGCATACTTTAATTACATGTTCTCCTTGGAGTTCTAAATTGTATTGTGAATAGAAAGTAGCTATATGGTAAATACGAGACAGAGGAATCTGAAGCTGTCGGCTCAAGTATTTCAAACCGGGTTCGGGCAGGAATCCCAATTGTATGTTAATCTCACTCAGTATTACAGGAAGAGGAGCCCTCTCGTGTCTAAACCGCTCAATAATATTATCTATTCGTGTTTTCATAGCCGGTGTCATCTCAATTTCAGGGGCAGGACTTACCTCCTCTCTAGGCCAATATTGAACCGGACAGCGCTCGAGACAATTGCCGCAACCAGTACATTTTTCCTCATCGATGTATCTTGCTTTGCATCTCAGATTCACTTCGAAATTGCCTACAAACCCGGAAATCTCCTCGACTTCCGTATAGGTCAAAAGCTCGATATTGGGATGCTTGCCCACAGCGACCATCTTCGGAGTAAGAATACAGGCCGCGCAGTCCAGGGTGGGGAAGGTTTTGTCAAACATAGCCATATGACCGCCGATCGAGGGTTCTTTCTCCACCAGGTAAACCTTCCTGCCTGCATCAGCTATTTTAAGCGCAACTTCGATACCGGAAATTCCTCCACCTACCACCATGGCCGACGGCTCCACCGGAACCCTGCGGCCTTCGAGTTCCTCATGAAAACGAACACGGTTGACCGCTCCGCTAATAAGCCGCTTGGTCTTTTCAGTAGCATGAATCCGGTCATGATGAACCCATGAGCATTGTTCGCGGATATTCGCCATCTGGAACAGAAATCTATTCAGACCGGCGTCCTCGATAACCCCGCGAAAAGTTTCCTCGTGCATCAATGGGCTGCAGGAGGAAACCACCACACAATCAAGCTTATATTTTTCGATGTCCTTTTGGATCATCAACTGGCCGGGGTCCGAACACATATACTTGTACTCTTGAACCACCACCACATCGGGTAAGGTTTTAGCGAACTCGGCCACTACCGGTATATCCACGTTTTGTGCGATATTAGTACCACAGTGGCAGATATAAACTCCGATTCGTTTACTCATGGTTATGCGCTCCTTGCAGCAAAGACCGCTTCATAAGGAGTCAGGTTATCCTTCAAGGCGATATTCTTCGGATTGAGTCCTAAAGTGATACCTAATAGCTGAGAGAAATAGAGTACCGGGATATTACAGTCGCAGCCGTGCTGACTGCTTATTTTGCGCTGGTAGGCCTCCAGGTTGATCTGGCACAGCGGACA
>CAZSTM010000466.1:0-3580 GCA_964609635.1 uncultured Gemmatimonadales bacterium | reverse complement strand
CTGTTTCTCTGCACCGGCAACTCCTGCCGCAGCCAGATGGCCGAGGGCTGGGCGCGCAAACTCAAGGGCCGGACCATTGAGGCTTACTCGGCGGGCATCGAGGCCCGCGGCCTGGACCCCCGCGCGGTCACAGTCATGGCCGAAGTCGGGGTGGATATCTCAGGTCACTGGTCGAAAACTATTAATGAGCTTGCAGGAATCGAGTTCGACTGTGTGGTAACTGTTTGTGACCACGCCAATGAAACCTGCCCGGTTTTCCCCGGCAGAACCAAAGTGGTCCACGTGGGCTTTGATGACCCGCCTGAGCTGGCGCAAGATGCCGCCGGTGAGAAAGAGGCCCTGGCGCATTACCGCCGCGTACGCGATGAAATCCGCGCGTTCATCCAGGAGTTGCCTGAATCCCTGGAACCCGGAAAATAGACCCTGGCTCCTTCCAATTCCAAGATATTCCTTAGGGCGCAAATGCAGGTGCGCCCTTTTCTATTTATCTTCCTGTCAAGGTATGCTCAGCCATAATGGGAAAAACATGGGTATGCCGGCGTATGATATTTATGATCGCAGCGGCTGTCTCTAATGTGTTAGTTTCAATACCCATTTTTTACTACCCAGCTCAAGCTATCATAAATTAGATTGTTTTTATGCCGGGTCGATCTGTCGGCTCTTCAATTCCAGCCAAAAAAGTCTCGCCATCTCTGTGAAAAAATGGGCCTTAAACCTGGAGGAGGAATCCCAATGAGAGTGATAAATCACGCGTCCGGATTTTTTCGGATAACTTTACCTATATTCCTACTCTTATGTATCTGCCGTTCTACGGAGGAGAAATTGCCTTACAGAAATACGTCCCTGCCAATTGAGCAGCGAGTTGACGACCTGGTTTCCCGGATGAGTCTCGAGGAGAAAATCTCCCAGATGGGCCACACCGCCCCGGCTATCGAGCGCCTCGGGGTCCCCGCGTACAACTGGTGGAACGAGGCCCTCCACGGCGTGGCCAGGGCGGGTATAGCCACTGTCTTCCCGCAGGCAATCGGCCTGGGGGCTACCTGGAACACCGGGCTGATCTCCCGCATGGCCGCGGTAATCTCTGATGAGGGCAGGGCCAAGCACCATGAATTCGTCCGCCGGGGAGAAAGAGAAATCTACCAGGGGCTAACTTTCTGGTCTCCGAACATCAACATCTTTCGCGATCCCAGGTGGGGCCGCGGCATGGAGACCTACGGCGAGGACCCTTACCTGACGGCCCGCCTGGGCGTGGAGTTTGTCAAGGGGCTGCAGGGAGATGACCCGAAGTATCTTAAAACGGTGGCTACCCCCAAGCACTACGCAGTGCACAGCGGGCCCGAGCCGGACCGTCACAGCTTCAACGCCGTGGTGAGCGAAAGGGACCTGCGGGAAACCTATCTTCCCGCTTTCCGCGCCTGCGTGGTGGAGGGCGGGGCCTGGTCGGTGATGGGCGCCTACAACAGAACCCTGGGCGAGGCCTGCTGTGCCAGCCCCAGACTGCTGATAGACATCCTGAGGAAAGAATGGGGTTTCAGCGGATACGTGGTCTCCGACTGCTGGGCCATCCGGGACATCTATGACGGCCACGAGCTGGTGGAAACCCCTGCGCAAGCCGCGGCGGCCTCGGTCAAGGCCGGCTGCGACCTGAACTGCGGCGACTGCTTCCAGGAAGCCCTGCGCGAAGCCGCGAGAGCAGGCCTGATCAGCGAAGAGGATATAGATGTCGCGGTCAAACGGCTCTTTACCGCCCGGTTCCGCCTGGGAATGTTCGACCCGCCGGAAATGGTGCCCTACGCCCGGATACCTTACGAGGTCAACGACTGCCCGGAACACCGCGAGCTGGCCCTCCGGGTAGCGCGAGAGTCGCTGGTGCTGCTTAAAAACGATAACGGCCTGCTGCCGCTCAGAAAAGACCTCAAGGCAGTGGCCGTAATCGGCCCCAATGCCGATGACCTGGATGTGCTGCTCGGCAACTACAACGGCACGCCCTCGAGGTACGTCACCGTGCTCGAGGGAATCAGGCAAAAGGTTTCCCCGCAGACAAAAGTGTTTTACGCCACCGGCTGCGACCTGGCCGAGGGATTTGTCAAGCTTGAGACCGTTCCGGAAACCGCGCTTCTTCCACCGGCGGATGAGCCGCAAGGCGAGGGTCTGAAAGCGGAAATTTTCGATACACCGGACTTAGGAGGCGAGCCGATCGAGACCCTTCGCCACCGGAAGCTGGAATTTCCTCACGGGCGCTGGATTTCCCTTCTCGGCCGTTCCAGGGACCAGGAGTACTCGATTCGCTGGAGCGGCAGGCTGAAAGCCCCGGTAAGCGGAACGTATGTCATGGGAGTATTCTGCGACCCCTGGGTGCGGCTGTCTATCGACAACAAGCCGGTACTGCAAAAGCAAGACCGAAGGGTCAGGACAGCCACCGGCGAGGTCAAGCTGGAAGCCGGCAAGGAGTATGACCTCAAGGTAGAGACTCTCAAGAACTACGATAAAACCGTTCTCACCCTGAAATGGAAACTGCCCCCCGCAGGCTCGGTCGAGGAAGCTGTCGCCGGCTCTGAGGCGGTCATTCTCTGCCTGGGCCTTTCCCCGCAGGTGGAGGGAGAGGAAATGGATGTGGATATCGAGGGCTTCCTGGGCGGAGACCGGACCTCGCTGGGGCTTCCGTCCACCCAGGAAAAGCTGCTGGAGAAAGTTGCCTCCTTCGGCAAGCCGGTGGCGGTGGTGCTCTTAAACGGCAGCGCCCTGGCGGTCAACCGGGCGGACAGGCTGGCAGGGGCAATCCTCGAAGCCTGGTATCCGGGGGAGGAGGGCGGCACCGCGGTGGCCGAGGCGCTGTTCGGAGACTACAACCCGGGCGGCAGGCTGCCGGTTACTTTCTACAAGTCCGCAGAGCAGCTGCCTCCGTTCGAGGACTACAACATGGAGGGCCGCACCTATCGCTACTTCCGTGGAAGTCCGCTTTACCCGTTCGGGCACGGGCTGAGCTACACCGGTTTCGCCTACAACAACCTGGAGATAGAACCGCGCACGGTCGAGCCGGGGCAGCCTGTGGCTGTAAGCGTGGAGGTTCGTAACGCAGGCCTCCGCTCCGGGGATGAAGTGGTCCAGCTCTACCTTACCGACCTTGAGGCTGATGTGCCGGTTCCCACAAGGTCGCTACAGGGTTTTACCAGGGTGCATCTCGGGCCGGGCGAGACCCGCAGGGTCTCTTTTACCCTCACCGCCCGGCAGATGTCCCTGATCGATGAGAGCGGCGCTCGCGTTGTCGAGCCGGGCGAGTTCGAGGTAACTCTCGGGGGCAAGCAGCCCGGTTTCAGCGGCACCGCCGATGCAGCCACCACGCAGACTGTTTCCGGGAAGTTTACGGTGGAGGGGGAAGTAACCGAGGTGGAGTGAATTTGCATTCAAATTAATATAATGGAGAGTCTGGTTTAAACCGGAACCATGCAAGGCATGGCGAAGATTCATGCGAGGCACGACAACCCACCCCTACTCCGATAACCTTAAAATACATCCTGCACTTCGAACTTTTCCCGAAATCCCCTGGTGCGGATAGCAAGATAGAGAATTCCCACCAGCA
>CAZSTM010000465.1:0-3586 GCA_964609635.1 uncultured Gemmatimonadales bacterium | reverse complement strand
CACGAAAGGAGAACGTGCAAACCTTTCAAATTGCTTGATTTAACAATCTGCGCTTTTTTGGCGGTACATCCATGTACCGCTTAAAAGCGTGTTTTTTCAACACGCTTTTAAAAGAGAGAGTTTTATTACTCTTAGCCGGAAGGAATCTGAAAGGCTTTTTTCAGGTCGAAATCGCCGGTTTCCCGGTAGCGGTTGAGTTCCTCTTTGACCACATTATCCTCCGGAAACAGGCTGAGATATTTTTCGACAGCCTGGATGGCCGCATGCTTGTCCCCTGCCGTATTGTGTACCATGAACAGGTTGGCGTAGGAGTCCTTGTACTCCGGAAAAAAGTCGATCGCCTGTTCTATGAAATTTACCGCGGCCGGTATGCTGTCGCTGTTGAGGGCGATCTGGGCCATTTCCAGGAAACTTTGGGGTCTTGAATCGCCGGTGAAACGGACCAGGGAGTCCATGAAAGCATAGGCTTGTTCGAACCGGCGGCTGTGGGCGTAGAGGTTGGCCATAGTGAAATTGTACCGGTGACGGTCCGGCATGAACTGGCGTGCCATGAAATTGGAATCGGCGGCTTCCGAGAGCCGGTTCTGCCTGAGGTAAATCTGCCCGAGTATGGAGTAGGCGTAACCGAAAGGCGCTGTCGCCAGTCTTTCATCTACTGACTGGTTTTCGATATCCCGGAAGAAAGTGTCATAACGGTATACCTCGTTAAGCAGCCTGGCACTGCCTGCCGCATCGAAATGAATGCCCTGCTCGCCGATTGGATACAGGTTCTGCGGATACTGCTTCGCCAGGATGTCCGCCCGGCGGGGGTTTACCTTGTAGACCGCGCCGGTCTGGATCAAGTAGGGGTCCAGCTGGCAGCGGTTATGGGTTGGTGTGGTGGTGGTGAAATAAATAGGTTTACGCCAGTTGTTGGTGCGCAGGATGTCAAGAATCACCAGGTCCTTGACATAAATGAACGATTTCTCAGGGAAAGTCAGTTCGACCTCGCCGAGAGTGAATTTTTGTTTTTTGCTGAGATAGCCCGGCTGCAATTTGTCGATCACCTCATCGCTCAAGCTGATCGGCACCCTGGGCTCCAGGTCACGCATCTGCTTGATATACCAGTCGGTGTTGAGATAGCTCAGGCACACCACCCGGCAGTCCTTGCGTACACCCTCGACTTCCTGGATGTACCACAGCGGGAAAGTGTCGTTGTCGCCGTTGGTGAAAATAATCCCGCCCGGCTCCAGCGAGTTCATTACATTGCGCGCATAATTCGGCGGAATGTAGTTGCCGCTGCGGTCGGCCGATTGGTGGTTGAGAACCAGCGGGAGCAGCCCCGGCAGGAGCACGATGGCCCCCAGGAGGCCGAAGGCCGATTTCCTGAGCCGCGGGTTCGCGGTATCCACCGCGAAAGACATTCTCAGGCGATTCAGGACGGCGGCCAGACCCAGACCGGACCACATGCCGAAAAAGGCGAAAGAGACGATAAAGAAATAGTCTCTCTCCCGGACTTCGTGAATTCCTGCGTCGGGGAATTTATCCAGAGCCTGGGTGTGGCCCAGCTTGAAATTCATGTAGGTGTTCAGAATCAAGCCGGTTATCAGGAAAACCGCAAGCCAGTAAAAGAAAGATTTCCTCTCGTGCCTGGCATGCTCCACCGCGCCGTAGATACCCAGCGCGACAAAAAACAGCGTCCAGCCGGTGCCGCCGAACTGCCAGCTGAAATACCTGGTGTAGAAAGGAACGTTGTACTGGAAATAAACCCTCAGGTTGTCCACCAGGTCTGATAATGATGAGATATCGGCCTTTTGGGTGATCAACTGCCAGGCCAGCCGCGGCAGCAGACCGTAGGCGCTGCCGTACTGTTCGCGGCCGATTACCGACCAGAAAGCCGTGAGGGTCTCTGGCTGTCCCTCGTTGATCGGGGGGTTGAATCCGGAGCGGATCAATAGATACAGGTGGATGCTGAAACCCAGCAGGAAAAGCCCGAGTGCCACCCCGAAAAAGCCGAGGGCTTTTCGCCGGTAAGCCCAGATGACAGAGCCGGCAGTGATTAACAGGCCGAAGAGGAAGCTGGTCCAGCTGCCGACATAGTTGACAATACCGAAGAGGATATCAAGTATCCCCGCCGTCAGGCGGTAACTGGAGACAAACAGCCCGCTTTCGAGAAACTTTTTCTCGCTTAGCCGCTCGGCCACCGCGCCTAGATCGACTCCTTTCATCACCATGAGATAGAGGCCCAGAAAACATCCGAGAATCGAACACCAATACTTCCAGTTTTTGCGGTCGTGCAGCAGGGTGTAAATTATCACTGCGGGGGAGACAAGCAGTACTATCAGGTGGTTGGCCATGGAGAGTGAAACGAGGTAGATCACCAGCAGCAGTACTTTTTTTATTCGTCCGGAATCTTTGAGCGAGCCCATGTAGATCATCAGCCAGCTGCAGAGAAGAATGGTGGCGGTGGCGATGCCATACACCTCGAACTCGGTGGAATTCGACCAGACCGTAAAGAGAAAGGCAGGGATTATGGCGCAGACAAACGCGCCGCCGTTAATAACCAGCCGGGCGCCGGGTCTTTCAGTGTCGGCCACTATGGATTCGAGGATTTTTACTGCAATGAGAAAGATCAGCATTCCACTCAGGGAGCCGCAGAGCACCGAGACAAGATTCAGCAGGGTTGCTGTCTCCAGCGGCAGCGGCAGGATGGCGAGCACCCGGCCGATGAGCACGAAAAGCGGGGTCCCCGGCGGGTGAGGAACCCCCAGGGTATATGAGGCTGCGATGAATTCGCCGGCATCCCAGAAAGTCAGCGTGGGTGCCATGGTCAAGACATAGAATACCAGAACGAAAACGAAGGTCAGCGCGGCCAACACATAGTGCTCTTTTTTATACATGGTTTTTCACCTTTGTCCTGTCCGGTTGCGCGACCGGTCGGTTAAGAGATAGTTTCGTATGGACTCGATGGACTGCTGGTCGGTGGGGATTATAAAGACTGTGCAACATAACTCGATAATTAACTTTCAAACAAAAAAAGCAGGCAGCAGGTGCTGTCTGGTTGATCAGCAATAAATGTTCCGCCTGGCCCTGAGGCATGACAGGAACTAACATATTCGACAGGTAAATTTTAAGGGAAGACCTTATTTCGGCCAGGCGCAGCTAACGACGGGGCGTTTCTTTTGGTAACCCTGAGTTTGGCTGATGTTCCGCAGAATAAATCTTTTGACAATTCAGTCATTGAAATGACGGCAGATATTTATGGTAATTGGATTCCCGCCGGGAACCGGAAAGCGGTTAATCAGTTGTCTAGGGCAGCATGCAGAGGTCAGGCATCTTCGCCCTCACCCGATGCTTGCATTCTCTGATGATTGATGGTACAGTTGTTGGAGCAGATTGATTGGAGAGGTTTTTGTCTATACATGGCAACAAAAATTATTTCGCATTAGCACAGTTTCTAATTTTGGACAATTTATTATCAACTGTGTTTAAGGAGTCAGAAGTCAGTAGTCAGGAGTCAGAAGCCCTTCCCATCACCTGCAATCCAGGTTTTGTAGCGACTGTCTTGAAAATCAAGACTGAATACAGCTAATGGGGTCATTTTTCA
>CAZSTM010000464.1:0-3588 GCA_964609635.1 uncultured Gemmatimonadales bacterium | reverse complement strand
TATCAGGTTGGTTCAGGAAATCGTTTTCAGCATTGGTCAGGGTTATCCGGTATTGCACTTTCAAGTTTGATTTACATGGTTAAGCCTTTTTTGCTCAAACTATTCCTATTCAGGCTATAGGCTATGAGGAAAAAGGCTGTAGGCTGCAGACTTCAGGGCAACCCTGCCCAATCCCATGTTCTTTTACGCACCGGCGGTAGTGTTCTTAGGACCTACAGCCTACAGCCCACAGCCTATAGCCTATAGTCTGTTTTTGCAGGTTCACAAAATCTCAGTCATTTCATCTGTGCAAGTTACTAAGCATCTCAAAGTTGAAACTACACTAGACCAACCGGTCGAGCAAGCCGGAGACTTCATCTCTGCGGGGGTGGTCCGGAGCGAGCCTCAGGAATTCTTTGAGGTGAGAGGCCGCCTGGGTGTTTCTGCCCTGACGAGCCAGGGCCGCGCCCAGGTTGAGGTGGGAGGCCGGGTCCTTGGGATTGAGTTTGAGAGCTTTGCGGTAGAATCCCATGGCACGTTTTATATCACCCAGTTGGGCATAGGCCGCGCCCAGATTACCGTAGGCCTTGTAATAGTTCGGGTTGCAGCGGACAGCCTTGTGGTAGGCGGCTACGGCCTCTTCGGTCCGCCCCTGCTGCCAGTAAACCGAACCCAGATTGTTCAGGGCATAAGGGTCCTCGGGGTCCAGAGAGGCGGCCCGGGTGAAACTTTCCTCCTGGTCTTCGGAATACTCCAGCTCGGTATCGAACATCACCACCCCGTGGTCGAACCAGTGCCAGGAGTCCCAGGTTCGGGTAAGCAGCTCCCGGTTGCGCGCATCCTGTCTGCGCAGGAAAGTCAGGCAGACCAGGGCGGGAGCCAGGAAAGACACCCACCAGACCCAGGCGGCGACCTCGATTCCGTTTTCCCCGGGGCGGTAGACTCCGGGTCCGCCGAGCAGGCCGGCGTATAAATAGAAAACCAGATGGATCAGGGCGAAAGATATCCCGTACAACCCCAGGGTTCCGAGCCATCCCAGGCGCAGGGTGCGCACCCGGCGGTTAAGCTCGGTCTCCGGGCCGTCTTCGGTGAACTGCCGGTCATTCATGCAAGAAACTCACTGTTTTTCGGCTCTTCCGGTCATGGGAACGAAGCGAACGGAGATCACCTCCCGGCGACTTATTTTCCCCTTACGTTTCTCATAGACCACCAGTTCCTGGAGAAATTTGCCTTCCGGGATCACCAGCCGCCCTTCCTCCGCGAGCTGGTCCAGCAGGGGTTGGGGAACCTCTTTCGGCGCGGCGGTAACCATAATACCGTCGAAGGGAGCGGCATCCGGCCAGCCATAGTAACCATCTCCGCACTTGAGCTGGATATTGGAATAACCGAGTTTTTCCAGGAGCTTACGGGCTTTTTCAGTCAGAGGCTCGACAATTTCAATCGAGTAGACCTCGGCCGCCAATTCAGCCAGTACCGCCCCCTGGTAGCCTGATCCGGTACCGATTTCCAGCACGCGCGAGTCGGGTTTCAGGCGTAACAGCTCGGTCATCAAGGCCACGATATAAGGCTGGGAAATGGTTTGGCCGTACCCGATGGGCAGCGGGAAATCCCCGTACGCCGCATCCCGGCGATCGATCGGAACGAACAGGTGCCTGGGTACTTTGCGCATGGCCTCGAGAACTCTCGGGTCCTTTACTCCCCGTCGCTCGATCTGGGTTTCGACCATGGAGAGACGCTCTGCGGCGCGGTTATCATCCCCGGCTTGCTTACGAAGCATTATCACCTGTTCCTCCTGTTCGGCCATGGTGGAGCCGCCGCAGCCGACCGGCACGCTGATCGCCAGTAAGCTAACGATCAACAAGTTTTTCGGCCACATAAAACCTCCGGCAAGGAACCATATTTCCAATCTGTTTGAATATGGAATCTTAAACGGAGTTTTTCAATGTTTTTCCAAAATATTTATAAATTCTCCCGGAATTAACGGAACAAGCTCAATCTTTACTTGACTTTCAAACTGGAATTCTTTAGTTTTCGATACAACTCTCATCATCATAACATATTGAAAATTGGTTAGTTTCAGCCTTCCACTCACCATGGATGCAGCGGCGCCGGCGAAAAATCACCCCCGAGTGCCGGTTACTTCTTCAGCCGCCATCATTCTGGATATTCAAAGAAATGCCGTAAGCAACTGACAAATCAACTCAAAGGGGAAGGAAGAATGATTGTTTTCGATAAGATCGCAGTGCTTGGTTATCGGAAGAAAGCTCAGCAGATCGCCGAGACGGTTTCCTCTGCAGGTATAGAAGTAATCCTTTATGCTACTCTCAATGAGAGCATAAAAAGAGCGATAGAAGGCATCGGGAGATCGATTGACAGGGAAATCAAGCGCTGGGGGATGACTGAATCGGACAAACGGGCCATTCTGGGCCGTATCCACACCACCACGGACATGAAAGACCTGGCCGATCACAAGGTATTTATCGAGGTCACCGGTACGGACATGGAGAAAAAACAAAAGGTAATGCGCAAGATCGAGAAAACCTGCAGAGAGATAGATCTTTACATTACCCACATCTCTATCCGCAGCGTTACCGAAATCGCCGCCAGCAGCAAGCTGGGCGGTAAGGTGATCGGAGCGCATTTTCTGGAGCCGGTGCCCAAAATTCCAGTGGTAGAGCTGGTCCGCGGCATGCATACCGATGATCAGACAGTGGAGAATGCCAAGGAGTTGATGAAACGCCTGGGCAAGACCAGCGTGGAGGTTTTCGAGTATCCGGGCTATATCACCAACCGGGTGATTCTTCCCTTTCTCAACGAGGCGATGTACGTTCTGATGGAGGGTATCGCCTCGGCGGAGCACATAGACATAGCGATGAAACTGGGCTTCAACCTTCCCCAGGGACCGCTGACCATGGCCGACAAGTTAGGCCTGGATGAGGTTCTGCGCCGGATGGAGAACCTGTTTCACGAATTAGGCGACTTCAAGTATCGACCCTGCCCCCTGCTGAAAAAAATGGTCCGCGCCGGAAGGCTGGGCCGTAAAACCGGCGAGGGATTTTTCAAGTATGAAAACGCGGATGAGTATGCCGACTAAACTCCCGGCGAGTTAGCCGGTCTTCCGGTGTGCATCCAGTTCGGATTTGTGAAAGAGGGAAACAAGGGAGGTTTTCAATGCTGATTTTTGTGCTAAACTGCGGCAGCAGCAGTGTAAAATATCAGTTAATCGACTCAAAGACTCATGAATCTCTGGCTCGGGGCAGTGTCGAGCGCATCGGGATGAGCGAAGCGCTGCTCTCGATTGTGCGCAGCGACGGAAATCAGGCAAAGTTCGGGATCGAGATCCTGGATCACATCCAGGCCATCGAGCAGATCCTGGTTTACCTTCAACACGAAAAGCACGGGGTAATCAAGGACAAGTCCGAACTGCACGCGGTAGGTCACCGGGTGGTCCACGGCGGACAGCAGCTTACCGAGAGTGTGCTTATCGATGAAGAGATAATTACCAAGATTCGTCAGTGCATCGATCTGGCGCCGCTGCACAATCCTCACAATCTCCGGGGGATAGAGGCTGCAATGCGAAACCTGCCCGGCTTACCTCAGGTGGCGGTC
>CAZSTM010000463.1:0-3597 GCA_964609635.1 uncultured Gemmatimonadales bacterium | reverse complement strand
TTTACTTGTGCTTGTCTGGCAGGGTTTCAACAGTTATTATTGGGCAGGGAAAAGGCAGAAGACAGGAGTCAGAAGTCAGGAGACAGAATAAAGAAGGCACAAAGTGGTAAAGGCACAAAGGACCCTGCCCCGCATGCGTAGGGGCACAGAGGGTTGTGCTCGTGAGCGAATGCGAACGAGAGGTGAGGATGAGGGTTCGTTAGCGAACGCGCCACGAACGGTGATGTAGCCGTGCCCTGAGACATAAAAAAACAGAGGCAAAGACGATCGGTGCCCCATGGATCAGGAACTTCTTACCGATATATTGGCCAGCATCCTGACCACCGATGACAGGTGGCAGCATGAGGTGGAAAGCAATGTGCTGCTGCAGAACACCCTCGAGGAGCTTGTCAGCGAAGAGCCGTTCCAGGCTTTGCTGGAGAAAAGGCTGCTGCCCAAGTTCGAGGATACCTACATTCCTCACTTCCGGGCGGTGGAGCTGATCTGCGCCGTCCGGGAGCTGATTCGTCAGGTGCGCAAGGAAGAAATGGAACGCTCAAGCTTTGATCGTGAACTGAAGGAGTTGGAGCTGGAGCTCACCGATGAAATAGGCACCAGCACGGAACTCGACTGCGACCAGAGCCTGGATCAGGCCCTGTCCGATGTAGAAAGTCTGGCGAATCTCTACAAGGAAGACCCTCAATTCGCCGCCCGCCTGGACAAGTTCCGTCTGGTGATCCTGCCGGTCAGTGTCGCCCGGGAGGGTATCACCGGGTACCAGGTGCTGGTAATCAAAAACATCCGCCCGCCTCGCAGCCGCTGGAAAGGCTAGAGATAGCGGTAACAAGCCTGCCGCGCATTTGAAAACAAAGAAAAATATTCCTTACCCGGCAGTGGCGACCGGCCGGTCGTCCTTACTCCTGTTACATCCATCTTGTATCCTGAAGAGCAGGTTACACGAACTCAGAAAGACAGGCAGAGGCTCAGCAGCTGGCTGTAATTGAGCCGCCCCCAGTTGCGGTAGGCGTAATCGATCGAGGCTTTGAAAGCGAGAAAGTCATAGGAGACCCCTCCGCCGGAGGAGAGACCCCTGAGGCGGTCGGTGTTTTCCAGGTCCAGCTCATCCGAGCGGAAATCCCAGCCTGCGCGCATGGCCACCGAGGATCGCTCACCCAGCTTGCGGACAACTTCGCTGCCCACCTGGTAGCTGACCGGCATGTTGTTGTTCTGGGAGAATTCGGCCGCGCCCAGCCAGTTGTATCTTTCCCCGGTAAGCAGGGCGTAAGAGAGCGACACGTGGAAGCTGGTGGGCAGCTTGAAACGGGTGGCGCGGCGGGAAGCTTCCCTTGGCTGGCGCGCGATGTTCTCGCCGGGATAAATGTTCTCTGCAGGAAGATTGATTTTCAGGTCATTGCCGCTGAAAGCCATGTTTCCGCCCAGGTTGCGGATCAGGAAGGCCAGACGGATCTCGCGGCCGGCAAGCGTGGCGTGGTAGTTGGTGCCCATGTCGAAAGCCAGGGTGGACTGGGTGTTCCCGGCAATGTCCTCGTGAACCAGCTTGAGGTTCAACCCCGCGCTGAAACGGTCCGAGAAGTTCCAGGCCATGGTTGCACCCGACTGCAGGCTGTAGGTGCTGAAAGTGGCTCCCGTGCCCTCGGGCCGGGCCACTGTGGTTATCTCCTGCTCTCCGCTGGTGAGCATCCCCATGAAGCCGCCGAGCACCAGCTTGCCGTCCAGCAGCGGCGAGGCGGCCGCGGCGTAGGTGTAACGGACATCCAGGGGCAGGTCGGTAACAGTCAGAAAGGCCTGCGTGCCGCCGATAAAGCCCAGGCCCGCCGGGTTCCACCAGGTGGCGCTGATATCATCCGCCGCGGCAGAGTAGGCGCCGCCCATGGCCATACCGCGCGCGCCCACCGGCAGAGTCAGGAACTCGGCCGCCCGGGTGCCCGCCTCGCTGTACCCTTCAGCGATACCTGCCGCCGGGTTATAACTGTGGCTCTCACCGGCGGCAAAAACACGACCGGCGGCAATCAGCACGATAAGGCAGAACAAGCGGCATGTTTTTTTCTTTAAACCTGAGAGCATTTTCCGTTGAATCATCGATCTTCTCAAGCTTTTGCCTCCCTGGTTTGCTTTTCAAGTTTCGAGATGTCCTCGGTTTTGCCCAACAGCACCAGAACATCGCTGTCCTTGATATGATAATCGGGCGGAGGCAGCACAAGCACTCTTTCCGGTACGGCTTCCTTGACTGCAATTACCAACACATTGTAAGCCTTTCTTAAATCCAGCTCGATAAGGTTTTTTCCCACCAGGCCGAGCGGCGCCAAGAGCTCGGTGATCACGTAATCTTCTGAAAGATCCACTGAATCAATGACAGAAGGCGAGGTAAGCTTGTGAGCCAGCTTTACGGCCATCTCCCGTTCTGGAAAGACCACACGGTCCGCGCCTACTTTGCGTAAGGCTTTCCCGTGATTAATATCATTGGCCTTGGCTATGATATAACCTGCTCCAAGCTCTTTGAGAAACAGCACGATAATAATACTCTGGCTGATATTATCCCCGAGGCTAACCACTACAGCATCCATCTCAGTAGCTCCGATATTTTTTAAAAACTCTTTGTCCTCGGCATCGGCTATTACCGCTCTGGAGGAGTATTCGCCTATCTGCTGGACAACGTCTTTTTGCCTGTCGACAGCAAGAACCTCGTTCCCCTGGTCAAACAGTGATTTTGCCACCTGAAAACCAAAGTTTCCAAGGCCGATTACCATGAACTTTTTCATAGTTGCTCCATTTGTTGATAAACACTAAATCATTATTTGCTCTTTGGCATACTCAATCTGGGCCGACTCTCTTTTTGGTATTATCCCGTATGCTACCGTGATCAGCCCCACCCTGCCGAAAAACATCAGGATCACTATCAGAATTTTTCCTGCCGCGTTCAATGAGCTTGTCACCCCGAGCGAAAGACCCACCGTGCCCAAAGCGGAAACCGACTCGAAAAGATAGCCCAGAAATAGTCCGCGGTAGCGGGGATGCAGGAATTCTTCCGGTTGTGTTATCAGAAGCAGCATAGTGGCGGCCACCACCAACAGAAAACCGAGCAAGGCAACGGAAACCATTTTTCTGATTGTCTCATCCGGAATCGTGCGACCACCGATATTCACTCTGGTATTCCCGAATATTCTGTTTACCAGCAGGGCTATCAAAAGAGCCAGGCTGGTTGTACGGATGCCGCCGCCGCAGGAACCCGGCGACGCCCCGACAAACATCAAAAAAATCAACATCAAGATAGTGGCGTTACTCAGATATGATATATCCACCGTGTTGAACCCGGCTGTGCGGGCGGTAGTCGACTGAAAAACACTGGCCAGCAACTTCTGATAAAAAGGAAATCCTTCAAGGGAATTGTTCATCTCCAGCAAGTAGAATCCCACGGCTCCGGATGCCAGCAAGATTAAGCTGGTCCAGAGAACCAGTCTTGTGTTCAGCGAAATTCTGCGATTCAGCGGGGCATAGAAAAATCTGATAGTTTCGTAAAGGACGATGAATCCGATACCGCCCAGGATTATCAGGCTGCATACTGTAAAATTGATTATCCAATCTCCCCGCAATCTAATA
>CAZSTM010000462.1:0-3624 GCA_964609635.1 uncultured Gemmatimonadales bacterium | reverse complement strand
CTGCTGGTGGCGGACGGCCGCTGGTACTGGTTTTTCATGCCCCAGCCGGACCTGCCCCAGGCCATGCGCGTGCCCATGGAGGAGGACCAGGGAGCGGCCGCCCCGCGCTATATCCTGGGAGGCGGCATGTACGAGCGTTTTACCGGAAGCCTCCTGGGCCGGGAGGAAAAATCGGGGAGGCTTTGCTACCTGCTGGAATTGTTTCCACTGCAGTCAAACCGCTACTACCGGTCTTTAAAAGCCTGGGTGGATGAGGCCACTTACGCCACCCGGGGAGTGCGCTACCAGGATGTCGGGGGCACTCTCAACTCTTTCGAGTTCTACGAGATAACCGAAAACGCCACTATTGAGCCGCAGAAATTTATCTTTGTCCCGCCGCCGGGAACCCAGATCCTGGATGAGTATTGAAATGCTTGAATGTTGATTTCTCAACCAGGTCAATGCCAAACCCGGACAAACCGGAAAGAAAATAATCGGACCGGATAACAGAATTACTTTTTAATACTCTATAAACGAAACTTATAATATCCTCTGTATCTTCCCTAGGTTGACTGTCTGAATCTTGTCCATCCTGTTTCCTGTTATCCGGTCTAATAATGATTTCCCCTCCACTCACGCTTTCCGCAGCACCCTGCCCGGCCTGGCACCGTTATGCTTTCCGTTTTCCACCACCGGCTCGCCGTTTACCAGAACGTGTTCGATACCCACAGGATACTGGTGCGGTTTCTCGAAAGTAGCCGTATCTTTCACTGAGGCTGCATCGAAAGCTACCAGGTCGGCTTTCATCCCACGGGCAATCCGGCCCCGGTCCGAAAGCCCTATCTGATCCGCGGGCATGGAGGTTATCTTTTTCACCGCGGTGGGCAGGTCGAATATCTTGCGCTCGCGGGCATAGTGGCTCAGCACCCGGGGGTAAGTGCCGTAGGAGCGCGGATGGGGACGGGCCTCGGCCATCTTGCCTTTGGGCGCCATGCTGTATCCGTCCGAGCCGACCATCACCAGCGGATTCGAAAGCACCATTTCGACATTTGCCGGGTCCATGCCGTAGCCCACCATCTCGACCCTGGTTTCCTCCTCTTCGGTCAGCCGCAGCAGGGCATCCACGGGTTCTACCTTCCAGAGCCCGGCGACCTCGGCCAGGTTTTTACCTATCAGCGGTCTGTTCTTATCGGTTTTCACCCGGGTGATCACAATCAGGTCATAGGCTCCCGGGTCGTTGAGGATCTGTTTATCGACCTCTTTGCGGATGCGCGAGCGCTGGTCGCGGTTGCGGATTCTTTCGACTAGGGCTTCCGCGCCGCCTTCCCGGGCCCAGGTAGGCATGAAAATAGTCAGGCCTGTTGAATAGACAGGGTAGGGATAGGCATCGGCCCTTATATCGATCCCGCTGCCCCGGGCGGCTTCAAGCATCTGTAGGGCGGCCGTCTGCTTGCTCCAGTTGGGCCTGCCCGCGGCTTTGAAATGGGAGATTTCCACGCGCACCCCGGCCTTTCGGCCGGTCTCGGCGGCCTCGTTTATGGCCTCGAGCAGAGTGAAGCCTTCATCGCGGATATGCGAGGCATACAGGCCGCCGCGCCGGGCCACAACTCGCGCCAGGGCAACTATCTCCTCGGTGGGAGTGTAGCTTCCGGGAACATATTCCAGGCCGGTTGAAAGGCCCATGACTCCCTGATCCAGGCCCTCCTCGACAGCCCGGATCACCGCTTTCAGCTCATCCGCGGTCAGGGTACGGTCCACCATCCCGACAGCGTTCTGCCGCAGAGTACCCTGCCCCAGGAGCATTGCATGGTTAACCGAGATACCGGTTTCCTCGACCCGGGCGAAATAGGAAGCCACATCCGTCCAGTCGGCCGGGATATCGTCGTCTTCGCGCATCTGTTGACGGCGTTTGTCGGCATCCACCCCGACCAGCGGCGCGGCGGAGCCGCCGCAGTTGCCGGTGAGCTCGGTGGTCACGCCCTGGAGCACGCGGCTGTCGGCGTAGGGATAGACCAGGATCATCCCGTCCGAGTGGGTGTGGATGTCGATAAATCCGGGGCAGACATGCAGGCCGGTGGCCTGGATTACCTGTTTACCCTGTTCGGGGTCGATCTCGCCCACTGCGGCGATAGTATCGCCCCGGATGCCCAGGTCGGCCTTCCAGGCAGACCCCCCGGTGCCGTCCAGGACGGTGCCGTCTTTGATTACCAGGTCGAACGTGGAACCGGCGAAGACTGACGGTACCCCGGGAATGCTTGAACCGAGCGCGGCGAGCGAGGCTGTTTTGATAAAATTACGGCGGGAGACAGGAGCAGGCATGGGTGTGATCCTCCAGTTTAAAGTTTAATTTATTCGATAGTCAAGGTTCAATCCAATCATACCTTATTTTATGAGCGAATGTCAAATTTATAACCAGATGTTAATAGAGTATTTTTGATATTCTCCTGATTTTTTTCGGGCCATAAAAGCGCATTTGTGGATTTTTGGCCGCTTTTTCATTATAGTATTATGGCGATAAACCCAGGAGGATTGACAAGGGTGCCGCTTGACATACCGTAGGCGCAGCGTGCTGCGTCCCGACACACTGGATTTTTCCAGAAAATATTTTCTCCGGGATTTCCTAAGATGATAGAAAAAATCGTAAGCGCCTTGCGCAAGTCTTTCCTGTTGGTTTTTTTCAGGAACATCTGGCTGTTGTGGGCCGCGCTGGCTTACAGCTTTCTGGCCATGGTCTTAATCCTGGGAGCTACCGCCCTGCCGGTTCTCTTCTGGGTGGTCGCGGGCAGGGATTTCGACCCCGGGCTGTTGTTTTCCAGGCCGCTGGAGTTTATCATCGGCCACCGCCTGCTGATCATCTATGCAATGGCCGGTTACACCGTGGGTTTTATCCTCTTCCTGGTGGTCTGGCTGTTTTACCACGGGGCGCTGACCTCGGTGGTAACCCGGGCCATGGAGAAAATCCGGGAGGCGGACACCGGCCGGGTGGAGCCGGGAAGGTTTTTGCGCGACGGTCGCGAGCTCCTTTCAAAAAGCGCGGGAACGGCTGCTCTGGCCGGCCTGCTGCCCCTGCCGGCTTTAATCGTGCTGCTGGCCGTGGCGGTGATTATGCTGATCCGCCTGACCGCCGGGGAATGGCAGGCGCTCATGCCGCCCTCGGGTGTGATGATCCTGCTCCTAGCGGCGGCTGCGCTGGCACTGGTCGCCACCGCGCTGCTGACTGTCCTGGCCGTGCTCTGGTACCGCTATGCGCTCTGCGCGGTCTGCGCCGACAACCTGGGAGTGGCTCAGGCCCTGCGGGCCAGCCTGAGCTTTTTCGGGAAATACTGGCACGGGGTGCTGGGCCTGGTCCTGGCTTCGATACTTCTCGGCATGGCTCTGAGCGGGGTATCCTTGCCGATTACCTATGGTGTCAAACTTCTCGGTAATTTCAGCGTAATAATGAAGCTTTTGCTCCAGCTGCCGATCTTCCTGGTTAGCACAATTGTCGGGGTGGGATTTGATCTGTGGATGAAAGCCGCAGTGGTGGTGTTCTATCTCGACAATAAACGTGCCGTTTAATCATGAAGGCCGGCGTCGGGTGCGGTTCCGGTCCGATATGCCAGCTCGAATGTTGAATAATATCTATCGAACAAAAGTGCCATAAAC
>CAZSTM010000461.1:0-3626 GCA_964609635.1 uncultured Gemmatimonadales bacterium | reverse complement strand
TCCTGGGCTGCGGCTTGATCATCCTGATCTACACTATGGTCGGCGGCCTGTGGGGGGTATGTATCACCGACTCGCTGCAGTTTTTCATCCTGCTGCCGATCGCCGTGCTGGTGATGGTGTTGAGCTTGATAGAGGTAGGCGGGGTGGGAGAGCTGATCCGCAGCGCGCCGCCCAACTACTGGACTCCTTTCAACGAGGCGGCGGATATTACCAAGCTGTTTGTAGTTTTCCAGTTTGTCAACGGGTTTTTCATGTTCAATTCCGGCGGCGGGGCCCAGCGCTATTTTTCGGCAATGGATGAGCGCGAGGCGGCCAAGATCGCCGGCACCGGAGCAATACTCTGCTTTATCGGCCCGTTTATCTGGCTCACTCCCGGCATGGCCTGCCGGGTGCTCTTTCCGGAACTGGGTGAAAACGTGGCCCTGGCCCAGGCTTTCGGGGTCGCCAAGCCCAGCGAGGTTTCCTATGTCTTTATCAGTCTGAGGCTCCTGCCCCAGGGCCTGCAGGGAGTGTTGATCGCCGGGATCATGGCAGCCACCATGAGCTCGGTCTCCACTTTCTACAACATGTACAGTGCGGTGATCACCAAGGACATCATCGGCACGGTGTTTATCAAGAACGCCAGCAGCAAGCGCCTGCACCGCATCGGTATCCTGGTCACTTTCCTGATGGGCCTGGTGACCATCCTGATCGCCTACTTCTACAGCAAGCTGCCCGGACTGGGGGTGTTCGACCTGTTGATCAAGGTGGGCTCCACACTCGGCATTCCCGTGGCCATACCGATTATCCTGGGCCTGGTCTACCGCCGCACTCCCCCCTGGGTGCCTTATGCGGTGATAGTTATCGGCATGGCCATAGGCGCGGTATTCGCTTTCGGAAACTGGGAACAACACCTGGGTTATGAGTTGTTCTATGCGGTTCTTTACCCGCTGCTGTGTTTGATCTACGTGGTCCCCGGCATGCTGTACGCAGATAAACACGGCGGCAGCGAGCGGCTGCGTGCCTGGGGCAGGATTGTCCTGTATGCTTTCGGCGCCTACCTGTTCGCCTACGGTATCTTTCTTTACGGGAATCTGCCCAGGGCCGAAAGTGCAGGCGGTCAGATGGTGGTCGATACCCAGGGCTTGATCTGGATTCAGGGAGTTATCCTGGGCTTTTACCGGAGCCTGACGGCCATGATCGCCTATGGCATTGTCTGGATTGCTCTGGTGGAGGTAATCTGCAGACTGAGGTTTGTACCCGGTGAACAATCCCACCAGAGGGTTCAGGCCTTTTTCCGGAAAATGGACAGGCCGGTGAATGTGGAGCAGGAGATGGGAGTCGACTACGACCGGGTGTCGGCAGACCTGTCGGCATTCAAGATCCTGGGTATCGTGATGATTATCATCTCCGTGCTGATGGGGCTGTTTTTCCTGAACGAGATGACCGACAGGGAGGTTACCATCACCCTGGTGTGTGTGCTGAGCAACCTGGTGCTCGGCCTGGGGATGTTATATCTGGGTATCAGGAAAAAGGCCTAACAGCCGGCAATCATGCGCCGGACCCACCAGACGAGCCAGAGCAGGCCGAGCACCAAAGCCGTCCATTTTACCGCCCGACTGAGACGGAGGCCCGGCACGGCTTTGCCCCCGGAGAGCCAGGAGTAAAACGACAGGGCCAGGGCAGCCAGGCCGAGTGCATAGACCGCTGGACCGAAAAGGTGGTAGTCGAGCGCTGAGGCGAGCCTTCCGTGGGAGATTTCCAGCAGCGAGCGGGTCAGCCCGCAGAAGGGGCAGGGAAGACCGGTAAGGTTTTGCCAGATGCAAAACTGCGGCAGGATGGTGCTGGTTTGGGCATCCACCGCGAAGCTTATCCCGAAAAGTACGGCCAGAACCAGAAATAACCGCCGCGCCCACCTTCTGCGATTGGCGGATTCCTCGGGCAGATTTATCCGGTGGTTCAGGCTTACTTTCGGCATTTGCATCGTGCCTTTATAATTTGAAGAAGTCGGTAGAACAGCCCGCATATCTTTGCAGGGCTTTTTTTATCCACGGATTACACATCCACAGGTTGCGCAGATTACTTAGGATAATCACCTGAATCACCGGCAGGGCTTACAGAAAAAATAACATTTAACGGTAATAAAGAAAACATTCGTTTTAAACTGGCGGCAAACAGGGCGAAAATATATTTTTATTAAATATTCCTCTCTCTTAGACGGATAAACCGGCAACCTAATAAACGAGACCATTTCATGAGCGCGGATACGCTTACCCTGGCGTGCATCCAGATACCGGTCACCGGGGATATAGATACCAATTTCCGCCTGATGACTTCCTGGATGCGAAGGGCCGCAGCGGCCGGGGCGGAGCTGGTTCAGTTTTCGGAGACCGCACTTACCGGCTATTATCGGGTGCACCTGAAAGATTTATCCAAGCTGGACAAGGGGCTTCTCGAAGAGCGCAACGGTGATTTGCGAAAAATTGCCGCGGAACTGGGTATCTGGCTGGCATACGGCAGCACCCATTTCGAGCCCGGCCTGGAAAAGCCCTATAACTGCCTCTACCTGATCGACCCGGAGGGCTCCGAGGCGGGCCGCTACGACAAAGTTTTCCTGACAGATACCGACATTCAGGCCTACAGCCCGGGTAACCGCCTGGTAACGACTGAGATCAAGAAATTCAGAGTGGGCCTCACTATCTGTTTCGACATGCGCTTTCCGGAGCTTTTTCGAAGATATCTGGCCGCCGGCGTGAATCTAATACTGATCAGCAGCTACCAGGCGGGAGGGGACAGGGCAGCCCACATGCGCCGGGTGGCGCCCGCGGCTCTGATCACCCGTGCGGCCGAGAACGGAATCTACCTGAGCGCTTCGAACACCAGCCAGGCCCCCTCGTGGCATCAGAGCATGATTATCAAGTTCAACGGGGTGGTCATAGCCGCCGCCCGCCGTCACCGGGCCTCCATGGCGCTGGCCACCTTGGACAGAAGGGACTCCGAGCAGTTTACGGACTTTATCCGCCGGACAGCTAAAAAGACGCTGAATTACCGTCACCCGCTCCTGCCCGGAGAGGAGTTGGCGAAAACGGATAAATAGAGTTTATCGGCGAAAAGGCCTGCCGGGCTAAAAGTCTTGACAGGCCTTTTAAAAATATTTATATTATGACTGAACATTCAGTCATAATTGGGGTAATAAATAAGCAAAGACGAGATTATCGATATGGTTAAAGGTGAGGACAGACACGCGCTTCGCCGCGAACAAAGCATCGAGCGCCTTATGCGGGCGGCCCTGGACATGCTGAGGGACAAGAGCTACAGCGCGGTCCGGGTGGAGGATATCACCACTCGGGCAGGCATGGCCAAAGGCAGCCTGTACATGTATTTCGAGGGCAAGGAAGAGCTTTATGTCAAGGCAATAAGAGAATTGTTTCTTAAGCCGATGGGTGCTCAGCTCGAGGAAAGTTTAAAGGATGAGGACTCCAGGCAGGTGCTTCTGGCAATTGTGGAATTTTCATTCGAGGCGGCGATGAGGCAGGACGAATATGAGCTGCTGCTTCGTGCGGTTATGGATAAATCACTGCTGGAGTTGTTCAGGGAAGATTTGAAGGAATTTATGGGAAGTTACCTGAACCGGGCGGAAAAACATT
>CAZSTM010000460.1:0-3628 GCA_964609635.1 uncultured Gemmatimonadales bacterium | reverse complement strand
GCCGCAGCTATTATCGCTTTCAGAAAAACTGGTATTATTTACGGATAAGCTCTAAATGTATTATTCTGTATTATTAGATCTCTAGGGGCCTTTTTTTAATTGGTTTATCATCATGTAAACCTCTTCAAATTCTGGCTCCATTGAATCTTGTAACATCTCTTTTGTTATAGGTCTTTCAAATTCGCCGCATATGATTTCCATAGAATCTATTGTAAGAAAAATAATTCTTTGCAAAGGTGCAAATTTAAACTTGAAAAGCCATTCTGCAGAAGCATAGTCCATAAGGGCAAAGCCAGAATGGGCGAAAGAACTATAGAGTGAATACATTTCGATGTAATCTTTTAAAAGATTTGCTTCTTCGGCCATTTTTTTTCTATCTATACCTAACCAGTTATTCACCATTTTATTTTCGTCTTTATCCCACAATATTCTCTTTTTATCAAGTATGTTTTGCTTGTTTGAAGATAAATATTCTAATGCTCCTTCAATATTAATTCCTAAATGAGAATTTTTTTGTGCGGCCTTTACAAATTTTTGTGCTTTTTGAAACCTATCTACTTCCTTATAGTATACATTATATTTTTCTATACTTTTTTCACCTCCAGTATGCAGTAAAACAAGATCAATTTTTATTTCAAACAATAGCCTTGATGCAAAGGGTAGTAGCTGAATATCCGGGCTTTTCCTAAGATCAATAATACTTTTTAATAAAGAAAGAATTCTAATAAATAGAAATGAAAAAGTTTCTTTCCTTAAATTTTCTTCCCCTTCATATTTAAGTAAATTATTTATCCTATTTAAAATCTTCGTCTCAATATAGTTACTAAGTTTTTTCAAACATGTGAATGCCTTATCAGTTATTTCTCTATCTATATTTGCTATATTTGACATACTATCACCTTGATAAAACGTGTTTATTACAACCGTCCCAGCCACTCCACGAACCTCGTCTCATCTATCACCTCGACCCCCAGCTTGCGGGCTTTCTCCAGCTTGGAACCGGGTTCTTCCCCTGCCAGCAGGTAATCGGTTTTCTTGCTCACCGAGCCCGAGACCTTTCCGCCTGCAGCCTTGATCCGCTCGGCGGCCTCGGAGCGGGTGAACTGCGCCAGGGCGCCGGTGAGCACGAATGTCCTGCCGTAGAACGGGTTGTCTTGGGATATTGCAGGCCCGGGCGAGGGGGACTTTTCTTCCAGGCCTACCCCGGCGGCCTTGAGTCGCTCGATCAGCTTCAGGTTTTTAGGATCTGCAAAAAAACCGGCCAGCGACCCGGCTACCACCGGACCGATACCCTCGACTGATTCGAGCTCCCCGGCGCTCGCTTGGGAAAGGGCCTCGATCCCGCCGTAGCGCTCGATCAAAAGCTCCGCCGCGGTGGTCCCCACATGCCTGACCCCCAGGGCGAAAAGAAACCGCGCCGCACCCTGTCGCCTGGATTTTTCCAGGGCTTCGAGCAGGTTGTCCGCGCTTTTTTCCGCCATGCGCTCGAGGGCGGCCAGCTGCTCCCGGGTAAGAGTGTAAAGGTCCGCCACATCGTGAACCAGGCCCTCTTCCACCAGTTGATCCACCAGGGCCGGGCCGGCGCCCTCGATATCCATGGCGCCCCGTGAGCAGAAGTGACGGATGCGCTCCTTGGTCTGGGCCGGGCACAGGTAGTTGGTGCAGCGGCGCACCACTTCGCCCTCTTCGCGCACCGCCGGCGCGCCGCAGGCCGGGCAAGTCTCCGGCATACGGAAAGGCTCGACCCCCGGCTCGCGCTCGCTCAGGTCGACCTGCTCCACCTTGGGGATGATGTCGCCGCCTTTCTCGATCCACACCCAGTCCCCGATGCGGATGTCCTTGCGGGCGATCTCATCCTCGTTGTGCAGGGTGGCATTGGAAACCTTGGTCCCGGCCAGGAACACCGGCTCGAGCCGGGCGGTGGGAGTAAGCGCCCCGGTCCTTCCCACCTGCACGTCGATCCCGGTAAGCCGGGTGCGCGCCCGTTCGGCTGCGAACTTGTAGGCGATGGCCCAGCGCGGGTACTTGGCGGTAAACCCCAGGCGCTCGCGCCAGGAAAGATCATCCAGCTTGACCACCACCCCGTCGATGTCGTACCCCGGGCTTTGGCGCTTGGCGGCCCAGCTTTCGCAGTAGGCGATAACCTCCTCGATCCCCCGGCAGGCCTTCCAGTGGGGTTCCACCGGCAGCCTGGCCGCTTGCAGGTATTTCAGAGTTTCACTGTGGAGCATGCCGGGGAGGTGCTCTGCCGGGCTTTCCGGACTGTGCACTAGCTGGTAGATGAAAAGGTTGAGCGGCCTGGCGGCGGTAATCTTGGGGTCGAGCAGGCGAAGGCTGCCGGCTGCTGCGTTGCGCGGGTTGGCGAACAGCGGCTCCTCTGCGGCCTCCCGCTGGCGGTTGGCTTTCTTAAGGCCCTCTCGGGTCATGTAAACCTCTCCGCGGACTTCCAGGACTTCCGGCAACCCGGATGGGAGATTTTCCCGTTCGAGACTCAGGGGCAGGCTGCGGACGGTGCGCAGGTTGACAGTCACATTCTCCCCGGTTCTGCCGTCGCCGCGGGTGGCCCCCCTTACAAAAATCCCGTTCTCGTAGCGCAGGCTCACTCCCAGGCCGTCCAGCTTCAGCTCGGCCACGTAGCCGACCGGGGTTTCTCCCAGGTCGAGGCCGCGCCGGACGCGCTCATCGAACGCCTTAAGTTCCTCTTCGCTGTAAGTGTTGTCTAGGCTGAGCATGGGTGCGGTGTGGGCAACCTGCTCGAACTCCTCCAGGGGCGCGCCGCCCACCCGGCGGGTGGGACTGTCTGGGGAAAGAAGCTCGGGGTGTGCTTCTTCCAGGTCTCTAAGCTCGCGGTAGAGCCGGTCGTACTCGCTGTCTTCGACCAGAGGGTCGTCCAGCACGTAGTAGTGGTAATCGTAGCGTGAGATAAGACTTCTAAGCTCCGCCACCCGCCGGGCAGGACCGCTCATCATGAGCCTCCGCTATTTTCCGGATGCAGTATTTAAAATCTGCCGAAAGGTTCCGGCAGGTCCCGAAAAAATGAAATCTTCCTGCAAATAAGAAAAATGAAACGAATCCCCCGGGCTGTCAACCTCAATCTATGACTGCCGGTAAATAGACCTAGGGGCACAGCGCGCTGTGCCCCTGCAATTCAGGATTTAAAACCGGTTAAAGAGAAAAATGTCGTCCGGGAAATTTCAGGTGGAGTCTTACCTCGAATTATTCATAAACTCCGATGGCCGCTCGCTGCCACGACTAATAAAACTTTGAAAGGCCCGCAAGTTACACACCCCGTCTGCTGCGCAGACACCCCTCTCAAGAGGGGAATTTTCTTAAAAAATTAAAACCTTCCAGTCCCCTCTAATAAGAGGGGATGTCGGAAAGCGCGAATCTCCGCTACGCTCCGGTTTAGGGGTGTGTCATAAATATGCCCTATCGCTGAATCGTATAGGGACATTTTTGTGAATAATCCAGGTTAAATTGAGAAGAATAAATAGGGGAGACTAGTGTCATGTCAAGTTTGATTTGAAGGGGGAAATTTTTTAACCAATCTATTCCTAATTTAGGCTATAGGCTGTGGGCTGTAGGCTACAGGCTAAAGGGCAAACCTGCTTAAGCACCAAGTTCTTTT
>CAZSTM010000459.1:0-3659 GCA_964609635.1 uncultured Gemmatimonadales bacterium | reverse complement strand
AGGCGGAGTACGAGATCGAAGTAGGTGGGACAATCGATCCGGAAAACGTGGAAATCAAGATCGAGAACCTGGGCGATACACCGATAATCGACCCCAGAATCACGGTGAACGGCCTTTACGACTGGTACGATGTTAACTCCCTGGTAAAAGAAATAACCGCCGAGTGCACCACCGATGAGGAGAAGGCCCTGGCCATCTGGGAATGGTTGCACTGGAGAAGGTTCCAGCGCTCGCCGCATGATGAAAGCGCGCTAAACCCGGTCAGAGACATGAACGGCTACGGCTATGGTATCTGCGGCCATACCTCGGCCTGGGTCAAAGCACTCGCCACCGCTGCCGGACTGAAAGCGCGCGTTTTTGAAATCACCGGACACACCATCAGCGAGGTCTATTACAGCGGCGGCTGGCACATGCTGGACGGAAACGTAAAAGTCTTTTATCTGGCCCGCGACAACCGCACCATCGCCAGCCTGGCCGAGCTTGAACAGGATTCCTGGCTGATTGAGCGGACCATCCATCCCCGCGATCCCTGGGTGCGCCAGAGTGACCTGCCGGACCGCAACCGGCAGTTCGTACACTACCTAGTCACCGACAGGGATAATATCGAGGGGGATCATTACGACTCCGAAGCCCTTAAAGACTACAACATGTCCTACACGCTCAAGCAGGGAGAGACACTGACCCGTTGGTGGAGTCCCAGGCTGGGCAAGTTCGAGGGCCGCGACAAAAACCCGCTGGTCCCGGAAAGATACGCCAACGGCCAGCTAATCTGGGAACCGGACCTGAAGAAAACGGACCTTTTCGAATACATCAATGTCATCCTCAATGTCACCACCCGTCAGCAGGACGGCCGGGACCCGGCGATTCATATCAAATATCTTCAGGATAAGCTCTATCCCCGCCCGTCCAGATTCGTTCTTCCCATCCACAGCCCCTATCCGGTAGTGGGCGGTCAGTTCCGGTGCGGGCTGGTCAAGGAAGACGACTCCGGCATGGCCGCTGTCAGTTTCGGCCATCCCTGGAAAGGCGGTAACGGCGATCTCTACACCTTCCGCTGGGGCAGCGGAACCCAGGATATCGAGCTGGACCTCGATCCCAGTATCCTGAAAGCCGCTCCGGCCTATACCTATTATCTCTGTTTTACCCTCAAAGGCAGAGCCGAATCCGACTCGCCCGCTCAGGCAGGTGTGGACTGGTTCAAGTCGGTCAGCGATCTGCAGGTATCGCCGCACAGCCTGCCCGCGCTCTCTCTCGGCCGGAATGTCATCCGCTACCGGGACAGCGGCGCGGCCGGCCGGAAGAAATTGCGCATAACCCACACCTGGCGGGAAATCAGCGAAAACCGTGCCCCCGGCAGAGTTACCAGGGCCGTTTTCCCAGCTGAATCCGACGAGGCCGGGAGTCTCAGCCCGATCCTCAAGTGGCGTCCTGCCTCGGATAAAGACTCCGGCGACAAGGTGGTGGATTACCAGGTGATGGTCAGCCTGAGGCCGGATTGCCGCTGGCCGCTGTCGCCGACCCTGTACCAGAATGTCGGCTCGGCCGTGTGTGAATGGATGGTGCCGGAAAGTTTTCTCAACCCGGGCACTACATATTACTGGAAGGTTCGTGCCCGGGACAGCCGTGGAGCCATCGGTCCCTGGGGTGAGGTTTTTTCCTTCAGGACAGCGGCCGGGGCAAAATAGATATCGAAGATCCCCCGCAGCAAGCTGCGGGGGATCTTCGATTGTTATAGTTTTTTTCATTAATATTCGCTCGCTATTCAATTTCCAGGACTCGGGGCGACCGGCCCGGGCCGCCGTGTGTTTAACGACAGATAGCACCTTGACTGCCGGGTGGCCGGCGATAAAAATCGCCTCGGGATATCAATCAAAGCATCTCGATGGAGAAAGTTATGGATGCTAAAAGGCTGTTTCTGTGTTTGTTCTGTTCCGGGTTTCTCTGGACACCAGGAACGGCACTCGAAGCACGGGCCGATGGACCTGCCGATTCGCTGCCCAGCTTTCCCGGAGCGCAAGGGTGGGGCAGCAACACACCCGGCGGGAGAGGCGGGCGGGTGATCAAGGTAACCAACCTCAACACCAGCGGCCCCGGCAGCCTTCAGGCGGCCTGCAGCGAACAGGGCCCTCGCATCGTGGTTTTCGATACCTGCGGCGTGATCCCCGGCGAGGTCGGAATCGAGCACGGCCAAATTACCATTGCCGGGCAGACCGCCCCGGGGGCCGGGATCACCATCACAGGAATGCTTTATACTCCCTGGGACTCTACCGGCCAGGCGAGATACGAGGACATAGTCATCCGCTTTCTGCGGATCAGGCCCGACCCCATCCCCGGTGTCAGCTGGGCGGATGCCATCCAGTTCTCCGGAGTGAGAAGATGTGTGCTGGACCATATCTCCTGCTCCTGGGCCTCGGATGAGACCGTGGATATTTATTCTACCGATTCGATCACCATCCAGTGGTGCACCATCGAGGAGTCGGACACCGAGGGACATTCCGATGGTCCGTACCATAACTACGGGTTGATCAGCGGCCCCGAGGGCGGACACCTTTCGATTCACCACACCCTTTTCGCGCACCACCGGCGCCGCTGCCCGGCAATCGCCAACGGGCCCTCGGATGTGCGCAACACCGTGGTCTATAACTTCCGGGATGGTTTTCTTCACGACAACGAATCCAACAATCTCGGTTTCAACATTATCGGCAACTACTACAAGCGCGGCCCTAATGACCCGAGCATCTATCCTTTCTGCTTCGCGGATAATTATTCATACTATCTGAGCGACAACTACATCGACGGCGTAGGGCTGATCCAGGACCCCTGGGCTGAAAAAGACAAGCTTTCCGGTCTTCAGTACTACGCAAATTTTGGGATCAAGGCCGAACAGGAGTTCGAGGTTCCGCCGGTGACTACTCATGATCCGCTGGAAGCTTACGATCTGGTTCTGGGATCCGCCGGCTGTTTTCCACGGGATACGGTCAGCCGCCGAACTATCGAAGAGGTCAAAAACGGCACCGGCTCCTGGGGCCGTCACGACCCCGGAGACCTGATTGTGGGTCTCACAGTCCAAGCCGCCCGGATCGACAGCGACAACGACGGCATGCCGGATGCCTGGGAGAGGGCCGAAGGGCTCGACCCAGCCGACGGCACGGATTTTAATACTCTCATGGCCTCGGGCTATACCGCTGTCGAAGAGTACTGTAACCTGGCGGCTGCCAGGCTCATTCAAACCTGGGGGGCCGGGGCGGTGCAGCTATACGACTTCAACGGTGACGGCGAACTTGGTGTAGCCGATGTCATCGGTCTCATCCTGCTGGCAAGACAAAACCCGGAAAACGAACAACTCGACGTGAACTGGGACTGCCGGTTCACCATGGCTGATGCAATCCAATTGCTGCTCGTTATAAGAAATAGATAGGCCTTCTTTTCAGAAACCGGGAAAAAGTATTTCTCCCTTTCAGCCGCCGGCGGCGGCCGATCCCTAGATATTTCACCCGATAAACAGGCGTTTTTGTGGGACCGGTAACAGGTAAACTCGCAAACCTAGATGTTACCATAGTTGTCATCTACCTGGTGGGGATCACTGTTCTAGGCTTCTGGCTGGGAAAGTTCATCAAGAACGATGAGGATTTCTTCCTCGGGGGGAGGAATCTTCCCTG
>CAZSTM010000458.1:759-3670 GCA_964609635.1 uncultured Gemmatimonadales bacterium | reverse complement strand
GAGGATTCTTTCTATCTGGTGAGTTACGGGGGCTACGAGGGCTGGATCATTCCCTACAGCGTGGAGGAGGCTCCTGTCGAGCTGCAGGGCGAGCGGCCGGAGGCGGACTCCACGGCCGGGACCGGCGATGGGCAACTTGTACCCGGAAGTTATCTCGTGGTTACTAACCGCTATGCCAATGTTCGCGAGGGTCCCGGGCTTAATTACAAGCTTGTCGGCAGAGCGTACCAGGGCGATAAGCTGGAAAAATTTATCAAGCGCGGCAGATGGTACCGGGTCAGACTGCCCGATTCAAAGATCGGGTTTATCAGGGAGGACCTGGTGGCCGATCCTGAGTCGGCGAGGGAAAAGCTTGCCGACCGGCCGGAAGTCGTGGAACAGGTCGTTGAGCCGGATGCGCCGGATCAAATAGTTGCGCTCAAACAGAAGGTAGACAGGTTGGAACGGGAAGTGGTCGAACTGCGTAAGTTGTTGAATGACAACATACGGGAGACCAGAACTCTGCTGGTAGAACTGCAACGTTCGAAAACCGGGGTCGGCGCCTCGGGTCTGCTGAATAAAACTCCAGGCGGGCTGGATATGACTAATCCCGCCTCGATACAATCACAGGGTGTCAAAGGGAGGATCATCGGCAACACGGCAACCAGGATTTATCATCTACCGGAAAGTATCTTTTACGACAAGATACCCGAGGAATTACGGGTTTATTTCAACACTGAGGAACAGGCTAGAAAGTCCGGATACGTAAAATCGATCAAGTAATAGTCGCAGCTCAGCCGGCACAGGCGCGCTTGACAGAACGCAGGCTTTTACAAGCATCTTCCTGTGTTTCGTAAATGTCAAACCAACGGTCCAGCTTGGTTTTACTGAAAATCCTTCTCAGTTCCTTATTCAGGCTGGAAAGTGTCAGCTGGCCGCCTTCCTTGTAAATGCTGCGGCTGAGATTAACCAGAACACTCAATCCGAAACCGTCGATATACTCGGTCTCCTTGAGGTCCACCACAATCTGCTTGTGGTTATTGGCTTCCAGATGACTGAACAGATCCTTGAGAGTCTGAGTGTTCTGAAAGTTGATCTGGCCTTTAACCTCGGCGACTGCAATATCACCTATTTCGTGAGTGGTGATGGTCATGTAGCTCTCCCTTGAGATTTAAGAAAATGTTTTCCTTAACATTTTCTGCAACTACTCGATATTAATATTGTAGGTTGCTTCCGGGTTATAGGAAAAACCCGCGGTCTTAATATCCTTGAAACCGAATGGCCGTCCTGCTGTTTTTTAAGTGGCCCAACGCGCGCTCGAGCCTCAATAAGTAAGTCGTATTTTCGGATTGAGCAAGTTCCGTACCAAAAAACTTAAAATTTGACAATCAAACCACTAGAAAAAATAACTGATGGAAAAATACGAGATTAGGCCATCGGCATGACTGTAAATTACCGTTGATTTTCCCGGGGAATGTGTAAGGATAAGAAAAAGTTACCCGGCACCCGGGACGCAAAGTATCCTGAATTATGGAGTTGGAGCTATGGCTGACAATGAGGAACAGAATGGAGTAGAACAGGAGCCGGATGAAGAGCCTTCCGACCAAGAAGCAGTAGAACAGGAGCCGGATGAAGAGCCTTCCGAAGAAGAAGGAGTGGAACAGAAGCCGGCTGAAAAGCCTTCCGAAGAAGAAGGAGTGGAACAGAAGCCGGCCGAAGAGCCTTCCGATGATGACCTGGACGGCATGACGGCAGAGACGGTCTCCTCACCCGAGGTGGCAGAAGCCGGTATTCTCTCACGGTACTGGAAACTGCTGTCCGCGCTGATAATTATCTCGGGGCTTATAGCCGCAGTTATGGGCTACCTGCTGTTAATGAACAGGCCGGAGCCGGAGCCGCCGCCGGCAGTGGTCGAATCTGTCGATAACTATACGCCTCTTCTTTCGGAATGGCGTGTCAAACAGATCCAGCAGCGGCGGAGCAAGATGCGTATCGAGCAGCGCAGCTTGCGTAACAGGCACCTGACAACCAAAATCGAGGAAAACGCCCTGGATAAAGTCAGCGATCGCAGCGACCTGATAGTGATTGCCAACATATTCAATAATTATGTCGAGGCGCTGGCCGTTTTTTTCGAACTGGGTCGGATTATCACCAACAATTATCTGGCAAATCAGGCGGAGGTACGGGATGTTTTCAAGTGGGAGCTGATGCCGAAATTCAAGTACGCCGAACGCAGAAGATACCAGATGAACTCGAGAATCAAAAATGAACAATTGCAGCCTATGCTGAATGATCTGGACTATATCGCCTTTCACGACAGTATTGCGGTTTATTCCATGCAGGCCTATCTTAGAGAAGAAAAGAAGGAAGATTTTATCAATTCTCTCAAATTCGGCTACCAGGCAAAATTGATGAAAAAAGATTTCTGGAAACAATTCTCTTATTATCTGGACAAATACGAGATTAATTTCGTACGCAACGATAAAATATGGAACAGATATTTTGGATCTTGGGACGAGGTGCAACCGTAATGACAACTTTTTTAAAACCGAAATTCGCCCTGCCGCCCCTGGTTGCCGTCCTGCTGCTGGCAGGCTGCGGGAGAAAAGATGACCAGACAGGCGGGGGTACCGAAAAGCAGATGCAGGTGAGCCGGAGCGTGTTCGTCTCGCAGGAGGACTCGATCCGCTGGGTAAACTACCTCCGGGCTAATCCCGAGGATACCGCCCTGGCTTTTATAATGCTGGGAACACTATACCTGGCCAACGATTATCCGGAAGTCACTATCAGATATTTGAATATGGCCGAGAAATATGACCCGGGCCGGGCTATCACCTATTTGAACCTGGGTGATGCTTATAATAAAATGGGGATAAGAATGGGAATGGAAGGAGAGAAAGATTCAATGGAAATTATGTATCTCAAGGCCGCG
>CAZSTM010000458.1:0-749 GCA_964609635.1 uncultured Gemmatimonadales bacterium | reverse complement strand
AGATGGTATGTCCAGAGAACTCCCAGGGGTCCTTTAACCGAGGAGATCCACCGGATCGTGGAAAAATATAGAAGCATGGAAAGCGAAAAGGAGATCCCTTGATAGAAAAAGCCAAAGCCTGGTCCGGCGAGCGCAGGATGAACTTGCTGAGGGAATGATGACCAAGCATAAGGGCGGAACGACCCCGAGGATATATCTGGACCACAATGCGACCACCCCGCTGCATCCCGAAGTACTGGAGGCCATGAAACCCTTTTTAGGGGATAATTTCGGGAACGCCTCCAGCATTCATGCCGAGGGCCGCGCGGCGCGGGAGGGCATTGACCGCGCGCGCTCACAGGTGGCGGAGTTTCTGTCGGTGGAGGAGGGGGAGATTTATTTTACCAGCGGGGGAACCGAAAGCAACAACCTGAGTGTGCGTGGGGTTCTCGAAAGTCCGTCCGCCGACCGGAAGCGTCACCTGGTAACCTCCAGCGTAGAGCATAGTTCCATCATACGGCCTATGGAACGGCTGGCGGCACGCGGCTGGGAGCTCACTGTGCTCCCGGTCGATTACACCGGTATGCTGGACCCGGAAGATTTGAACCGCAGCATCCGACCCGCAGAAACCGCCCTGGTAAGCATAATAGCCGCCAACAATGAAGTAGGCACGATCCAGCCCATCGAGCGACTGGGTGAGATTTGCCGCGAACTGCAGGTGCTCTTTCACGTGGATGCGGTCCAGGCGGCAGGCAAAGTCCCGCTGGATG